>JALWCE010000025.1:2402-4566 GCA_027036935.1 Nitratiruptor sp.
GCCCTACTATATGATGGTCGATTACAAGATACAAAAGGTGAAACTGTACAAACTCATAGATGGTAAATATCAAAAAATAGCAGAGGAGATAGATGGGGTGATGGAGCTAAATTTCAAAGGATGCACATTGGAGTTTCATATCGATAGATGGTGGCGGGTGTTATGAAAAAAGTGGAGCTTCTAAGTCCTGCGGGCAATCTCAAAAAACTCAAAATAGCTCTGGCTTACGGGGCCGATGCGGTCTATGGAGGGGTGAGCCACTACTCTTTACGCATTCGCAGCGGCAAGGAGTTTACTTTGGAGAGCTTCAAAGAGGGGATCGATTACGCCCACTCTTTGGGCAAAAAGGTCTACTGCACCATCAACGGCTTTCCTTTTAACTCCCAGATCAAGCTTTTCGCCAAGCATATCGAGACGATGGCAGATCTCGCTCCAGACGCTTTTATCGTCAGCACTCCGGGTGTGATCAAGCTGTGTCGGACAATCGCTCCTCATATCCCGATCCACCTCTCCACTCAGGCCAACGTGATGAACTATCTCGATGCTTTGGTCTACTATGAGATGGGGGTGCGTCGTATCATCGCCGCTCGTGAGATCAGCCTCAAAGATTTGCCCAAAATCAAAGAGGAGGTTCCGGGTCTGGAGCTGGAGATCTTCGTACACGGCAGTATGTGCTTTGCCTATAGCGGCAGATGCCTCATCAGCTCGGTGCAGAGCGGGCGGGTGCCCAATCGAGGTAGCTGCGCCAACGACTGCCGCTTCGAGTACACCCTCTACGCCGAAAATCCACAGACCGGCACCCTTTTCAAGCTTGAAGAGAAAGAGGGCGAGGGGACCTACATCATGAACGCCAAGGATCTCAATCTCGCCAGCCATATCAAGGAGATTTTGGATGCCGGGGTGGTGGATAGTCTCAAGATCGAGGGGCGTACCAAAAGCGACTACTACGCCGCTATCGCCACCAAAGCCTACCGGATGGCGATCGACGACTACTATGCCGGTCGCTTCGAGCCTAAGAAGTATCAAGCCGAGCTTGCCACCACCAAACATCGAGGATTTACCGACGGCTATCTGGTAAGCCGCCCCTATGAAAAAACAGATACCCAAAAGCTCGATAGCTCCATCAGCCAAGGCACCCACCAGGTCAAAGCCGAAGTACTCGAAGATGGTCTGCACTTCTTGACCAAAGATAAAATCTGCAAAGGGGAGATCCTAGAGATCGTCACCCCGCAAGGCCTTGAGCCAAAGCCTTGCGAAAACGAGATTGGCAAAGTGTGGCAAGAAGATGGCAAATGGTGGCTCAGACTCGATAAAATAGAAGCGAACAAAGAGTACGAGTGTATCCATAGCGGCAACATTAATCCTGTAAAACTCCCTTGTGCCCTACCGCCGCTTAGTTTTCTTCGTCAAAAAATCGCAGTTTGATATAATTTGGCCAAAAAAAGGAGCAGCCGATGCGCTTTGTCTCGATCATTATGGGTAGCAAAAGCGATTATGAGGTGATGCAAGAGTGTGCGAAAGTACTGGAGAAGTTTGGGGTGCAGTATGAGCTGATTATCTCCAGCGCCCACCGCAGTCCCCAGCGCACCAAAAATTATGTACAAGAAGCTGAAAAAAAGGGAGCTACGGTTTTTATCTGTGCTGCTGGGATGGCGGCCCATCTAGCCGGCGTAGTAGCGAGCCTTACTATCAAACCGGTTATCGGCGTGCCGATGAAAGGGGGCTTCATGGATGGGATGGATGCGCTGCTAAGCACCGTGCAGATGCCGGCCGGTATGCCGGTAGCCACCGTGGCGGTGGGCAAAGCAGGAGCGGTCAACGCCGCCTATTTGGCCATGCAGATCTTGGCTATCGACGACGAGGAGCTTAAAGCCAAGCTCGAAGAGGATAGGCTTCTCAAAGCCAAAAAGGTAGAAGCGGACTCTAGCGAAGTGGAAGTACTCATCGATGCGACTGAGGCCTGATTGTCTACCCTGTCTGTACAACCAGACTCTGCGTCTAGCCAAAGTGGCTAGGTGCGATGAGGAGTGCAGCGTGGAGGTTTTGCACGAAGGAGCGAAATTTTTGGCCAAACTGCCTCTTGATCGCACCCCTCCAGAAGCGGCCGCCGAGCTCTACCCTATGCTCTCTCGCATTATCGGCGCCGACGATCCATACCAAGAGC
>JALWCE010000026.1 GCA_027036935.1 Nitratiruptor sp.
ATCACACCCTCACCTCGAAGCTCTTCGTAGACTCCTTTGATGACGTGTGGCAGATCGTTGAAGCTATCGGGCACATGGATACCAGCCTCTTTCATCGCTTTGTTTTTGGCCACTGCAGTCTCTTCGTCAGCGTTGGCGCTGGCACCTGCGTGTCCAAACTGTACTCCGCTGCTAAAATGCTCGGCAATAGTACCAATACACCAACCAATCACTGGCTTGGTTATCTTACCACTTTTGACCGCTTCGATCACTTTGTACTCTTCTCGTCCTCCAACTTCGCCTAGCAAAAGCATATACTTGACGTTGGGATCTTTTTCCATCCGAAGCAGATGGTCGACAAAAACGGAGCCGACAAACCTGTCCCCACCGATCGCCACACCATCGGCGATACCGTCGGCATTAAGAGCGATAATGTTACAAAGCTCATTAAAAAGCCCCCCGCTTCGGGTCACAAGACCACAACTTCCCGGTCGATGGAGTTTTGATTTGACGATATTTTCGATGGTTCCACCGATATTGGCCACTTTGAAAGCTCCTGGCGTGATGGCCCCGACGGTCGCTGGACCGATGATGAGCACCCCTTTGTCTCTGGCGGTCTTGTTCATGATACGAGCAAGCCGCTCAGGAATCCCCTCGGCCGTGATCATGATAGTCTTGAACTGTGGAAAGCGAAGAGCGTCCATCGTCACATCATAAGCCGTTCGAAAAGAGGCGAAGTTTAGAAGCACATCTGCATTTGGATGGGCCGCGGCCGCCTCTTCGGTGCTTCTATAGATAGGGATCATCACCTCATCGGTACCAAAAAAGAATTTATCAAATTTATTTGAGCTTGTAGGCGCTACGATAGCCGCTACCGATGGTTTGTCCCGCTTGATGACATAGTCGTAATCCAACATGCGCTGGATGGCGCTTCGGTTGTTGTTCCAAAAAATTGCTTGTGTATCTCGTGTAAAAAGTCCCATTCCCTCTCCTTATGCTTTTGCTTTGTCGTCTTCGAGTGCCATACGAACGATATCGGTGATGTGGGTCTCGGGTCCAAAGACTTTGATAGGTAGACCTAGTCTTTGGGCCGCCTCTTTGATATCTTTGAGACCTTTTTCATAGTTTGGACCGCCCCGTCGCACATAGATACGCACACCCACATCTTTCATCTTATCCGCATATTTTTCAAATGCTTGGATGATACCGGTAAAGGTTTTGGCCACATCGGTAAAGTTGGCGATAGCCCCTCCAATAATGAGGATCTTGTCTCTTCCTTTGGGATCCTTTTTGCGAGTCATAAGATCAAGGACCGTTTCGGTATAAAATCGTGTCTCATCGGTAGTAGGACCGCCAGAGTATTCTCCATAGTTGGCCAGTTCCGCTACGCCTCCAGCCAAGTCTGCAATAGTGTCGGCATATACCACGGATGCACCGCCACCGGCTACGAGAGTCCAGATACGACCTTCTGGATTGAGGACTGTGAGCTTAAGGGAAGCGCCACTTTTTGCGTCCGCTTCGGCGATCGCTTTTTCTTCTGGAGATTTTTCTGGCATGCCAAAAGGAGTCGGGAACTCGATATCTCCCCATACATCTTTCATCATAAAGCCAGCCGTATCATCAAGTCTGGCCACAAGGTCAAGAAGATAGACATTGTTACCTACGATTACGACCGGGTTGATTTCAAGATAAGCGAAGTTGAGATCTCTGAAAAATTTATAAAAATCTACGGCAAATTGTGCGTAGACATCTTTTTTATCTTCTGGAATATCGGCGGGGATGTTTGCTTTGATGAGTTTTTCGATCTCTTCATCACTCGCATCGATAGGGATCTTGACCTCAGTTACCTTATCCCAGTTCTCCTCTACCTCCATACCACCATGAGCGCTCATATAGAGCACATCGTTCTCTTCATCGAGGGTGGTAGCGGCGATGTAGTACTCCTCATCCTCTTTGTGGGGGGTAAAAGGCTCTACGATAAAATGCGTAAGCACACCTTTTTGACCGCTAAGCAGCGTGGTCTCTTGACTTCTTTTCTCATCAATCCACTTGGCCGCATCTTCTAAAGTTACGTCACCAGGTTTATTGACTTTAAAAAGTACCAGATTATTCTTACCCCGCTTTCCAAAAAGCATGTCGGGCTTGACTACTAATGGCTTTGTTTTGAGCCATTCGTATCCGGGCTCTTCGGCTTTTTTAAGCAGCTCTTCGCCGCTTGTTACTAAAACGCTCTCAAACGGATAGTTGAGGCCTTTGAAGTATTTATCCCAATTTTGGGCAAAAAGTTTTTTGCCGTCATACTCGCGTATCGCCCTTTGAGCCATTCCATCTCCTTAACAAAATTTGTAATATTTGCAATACTAACATTTATTTTTCGATTTATCTAATTACTCTTAGAAGATTTCGTTATAGCTTCAATAATCTGTTTAATTTCGTTACAAGGGTGAAGCAAAAGCACGGAAGCGAGGGATTTTGTTACCATACGTTACATAAACAGAGAGACTTTTACCCCCGGCTAGGGGAATTTTCCACTCTATGGCATTAGAAAGAGGGCGTAAGGAGAGCACAGGGGTAGCACATGTACCTATGTGGTAAAAACGAAGCTGTCTAGCCAAAGAACGCTCTTTGATATCTGCGCAAGATATTTTAAGATCTTGCAATTTTTTGGCCAAATTTTTCGCTAGATAGTAGCGATAGGCAAAATGGCTTTTTGGAGGAAGAAAATCAAAAAGAAATCCATTAAACATAAGAGCCAAATCATTTAGCACTAATGAAAGTATCACGATCCAAAAGGCTATTTGGAATTTTTTGCGATATTTGGGCAAACGAACCCGAAAACTGCGTAAAAAGACCCGCACCATCACCACCACTCCAACTACGGCAAAAGGAGCAAAGTCAACGATATGGATACGCTGGCGAAAAGAGAGGATCAAGGCAAACAAAAAAGCCGTAGCGCTTACAAACCATATAATATCTTTAGGCTCTTTAAGACCCACTCGGTAAAGACTATAAAAATAGTACAAAAAAACCAAAGGCGAGAATATAGCGCTCAAGATGGCAAAGGTATCCAAAAAATAATTTTTAGGCCGCCCACCCACCTCAAACCCATACAGCCATAAAGATAAAGCAAAAAAAAGCCCGTATACGATCGCTTTTTTGTACTTCTTAGCGTATATCTCATACAACGCCACCGCCACAAACAGCACGGCAAAAGCTTTATCCAAAAAGAGCAGGGCAAAAGCCAAAGGCAGATCGAGCCCTTTTTGATATAAAAGCAAAAAGGACAAGATAAAAAAAAGTATAAAAGGGGCTTTGCTCACCACCACGCCAGAACCCAAAACTGCCGGTAATAAAGAAAAGATAAGGGTAGCGAGTAGAGCGTCTTTAGGTTTTTTGAGATAGTTTTTGGCTACAAACCAAAAGAGCACGATATTAAAAAGTGTAACAAGAATAACCGGCAAACGGACTACGAGCTCCGAGGGATAACGATTATAAAGCCAAAAGGTTAAATGATGCAGCCAGTCATGTTTTGCAAATACGACCGTAGCCTCTTGGACTCCTATGCCAAGCTTACTCGCTCCATAAACCAATATACAAGCATACAAGAGCAAGTAGGCAAATATCATAACTTCAAAAAGTTATCCAATATCTCATACCCATACTCGCTCATAATCGATTCTGGATGAAACTGCACGCCAAAAATAGGCCGATTTTCGATCTGTAAGGCCATGATCTCTTTATCATCCAAACTATAGGCTGTGGGCTGGACCATAGGAGGCAAAGAGTCAGGCTCGACCACAAGCGAATGGTATCGAGTGGCTCGAAACTCTTTTGGCACTCCCGTAAAAATAGGCGAAAGGGTATCTATTGCTATTTGGCTCGTTTTGCCGTGCATCATATTTTTAGCCTGAACGATCCTACCGCCAAATGCTTGAGCGATGGTTTGGTGACCAAGACAAATACCTAAAATTGGTTTGCGATCGGCAAACTTGTGCACCACATCCAAGCTCACTCCAGCTTCGTTTGGCGTGGCAGGCCCGGGGGAGATGATGATCTTTTCAGGATTGAGTGCTTCTATCTGCTCCACGCTCATCTCATCGTTTCGGATCACTTTGAGATTGGCTCCAAGCTCTAGGCAGTATTGGACGATATTGTAGGTAAAGCTATCGTAGTTATCGATCATGAGTATCATTGACATCCTTTGTCCAGAAAAATTCTATCCACTCATCGGCCTTTTTGAGCCAATGATCTGGTCTGTAGCAGGCTGTGGACTTGTAAAACAGAGCGGCACTGACAAAGCGGGTTTTAGGATTTTGAGAGCTCAGTGCCGCCATCACCTCTCTCATCGTCTCACCGCTATCGACGATATCATCTACCACCACGACCCTTTTGGCATCTAGTTTAGGGATCTCTCCAATAATGGGCCTACCTACTTTTTGACGCTCTTGGTAGCTTTGCGCTCGTATGGCATAGATATCTCGCACATCCAAAGCTTCAGCCAGCATATGCGCCGCCGTAAGCCCGCCTCTAGCGATCGCTACGACAGCGTCGCACTCCCCTACCCTTTTGCTTAGCTCTTTGATATCTTTGACAAACTCCTCATACGAATAGTATCTCATGCCAAGACTCTTAGCTCGTTATAGAGGCTATCTCGCTCCACCGGCACAAAGCCGCTCTCTTTGATCAGATGCACAAACTCATCCAGTCCCACGCCATATTTGCTTGCCGCTCCAGCCGCACTCTGGATCGCCTCACGCTCGATGGTGCCATCTAGATCATCTGCCCCAAACTCCTGGGCCACGAGGGCGAGATTTAGAGTCGAAGAGGCCCAGTATGCTTTGATATGCGGGATATTGTCCAGTATAAGTCTGGCGATGGCGATGGTTTTGAGATACTCTTGGCCCGTGACGAAGTTTTGGACTTTGAGGTAGTTGTTCTCTTTTTGATAGACCAGTGGAATGAAGCAGTTAAAGCCTCCCGTCTCATCCTGCAGATCTCTTAGGCGCAGCATATGATCGATCCTGTGTCCTCGGCTCTCCACATGACCAAAAAGCATCGTAGCGTTGGATTTACGCCCCTTTTTGTGCCAAAGCCTATGGATTTGCAGCCACTCATCACTGCTCACTTTGCCCTTGCAGATGTAGTCTCGCACCTCTTCGTCAAAAATCTCAGCGCCTCCGCCCGGCATACTATCTACACCGCTTTGGATCATACGATCGATCATCTGCTCAAAACTCAGCCCATGCTCTTTAGCTAAAAAATTCACCTCAGCAGCCGTGAGGGCTTTGATATGAATAGAGGGGAAACGATCTTTTATTTTGCGAAACATATCTAAGTACCAATCCAATCCTACCCTATCGTTATGAGCCGAGACGATATGAACCTCTTTGACACCCCGACGGCTTGCATCCTCGACAATCTGCAGTACCTCTTCATGACTCATAACATAGGGATTTGGATTTTTGCGATTGGCGCTAAAAGCGCAAAATTTGCAAACATCTTTGCAGATATTGGTAGGGTTGATATGACGATTGATGTTGAAGTAGGTCTTGTTGCCATACAGCTTTTGACGCCTCGCGTGAGCAAAGTCGGCTAGAGTAAAAAGATCAAGCTCATATAGCCGCACACCATCTTCATAGTCCAACCTCTCGCCGCTTTGGAGTTTTTTGATCAGTTCCATAGCCCCTCTTGGATTTTTGTATAATTATACAAAAAAAGGAGATGCTTGGATAGTAGATTACGCCAACTCTTGGACTCTTCGCGCTCGGATTTGGAGATATCCAAAGAGCTTAGAGCCATTATCAAAGAGTACTTTACCACCCTTGATGAACTCTTTGCTAAAACTCAAGGCAAAGACTTCTTGGTTCGCCACACCAGATATATCGACTCGATCATCAAAACCATCTACAAGATCGCCGTGCGCAAGCTCTTTGGGATCTACTCCCCCCTCTCCAACGCCATCCCCCTCACACTCACAGCCCTTGGCAGCTATGGAAGAGAGCAGCTGGCCCCCTACTCCGATATTGACTTAATGCTTGTCTATGAAGAGATAGAGGGCTACAACACCCGGCTACTCATCGAAAAGATCCTCCATATCGCCTGGGATGCTGGGCTAAAGCTTGGCCATAGAGTCCATGAGATTAGCGAGCTGCAAAGCGTGGCCAAAGAGGATATCACTATCAAGACGGCATTGCTTGAGTCTAGATTCATCATAGGTAGTAAATATCTTTGGTTCGAGATCCAAAACGAGCTGACTCAGATCCGGCACACCGATCAAAAAGAGTATGTTTTGGCCAAACTTGAAGAGGCTAAGCAAAGGCGTAAAAAATATCGGCTTAATATGCAGCCTTTTTTAAAAGAAGGAGTTGGGGGGCTTCGAGATAGCAACCTACTCTTTTGGATAGCCAACAGCCTCTATGGAGTACGCTCCACAAGAGATCTAAGCGGCACCCTCTTTAGCGATGAAGAGTACAAAGAGTACCGCATTGCGCTGGAGTGGCTCTTTCGGCTTCGGGCGGCTTTACACCTGGTAGCGGGCAAAAAAGAGGATAGGCTTTTGATGCAATATATCCCCGATCTTGTCTCCAAACTCCAAATCAAAGGCACTACTCCCCAAAAACGGCAACAGATCCTTATGAGCAAAACTTTCCAAGCGATGCATACAATCGACACTTTTAGCCAGACTTTTACCAAAAAGATGGTACGGCCTTTGCTCTATGAGAGCACCAATATCCCCCTTTTTAAAAGAGCTCGTATCACGGCGGGATTTTATGAGTGCGAAGATCATCTTTTTAGCCGTTTTGTTCCTAAAGAGCGTCACATTACAAATTTGTTACAAACCCTCAATCTAACAGAATTTACCCATTACGATCCTTCTGTTTTATATGTGGCAAAACAGACAAAATCGCCCAAAAAAACCTCAAAAAATCTTTTACAGCAGATCAAAAAACTCTTTTACAAAAAACATCTCTACGCCCCTTTGCGGCTATTGCACCAAGCCAATTTGCTGGGTATGATAGTGCCCCCCCTGAAAAAAGTACTCCATATGCCTCAGTTTGACGGCTACCATCAATATCCTGTGGATATCCATTCGCTCGAGTGTGTGCGAGCATTAGAACACATTCAAGAGCCTTTCATTCAAGAGCTTTTTGACTCTTTGAGTCCTGAAGAGCAGGCAATGCTTCGGCTTGTTGTGCTGCTCCACGACAGCGGCAAAGGCAGGCGGCAACGCCATCATGAAGTGGGTGCGAAACTCTTACGCTTCTACGCTCAAAAGATCGGTTTTGCTCCCGAACTCATCGAAATTGGCGCTACGCTCATTAAGTATCATACCGCTATGACCGAAATTGCCTACAATCAAGATATCCACAGCCAAAAGGTGATCTACGCCTTTACCGCCCCTCTTGGTAGGAAAAAGATTTTGGATATGCTCTACATCCTAACCTACACCGATATCAAAGGGGTGGGCAAAGATATCTACACCTCCTATCACGCCAACTTATTGCGCGAGCTGTACAATCAGGCCTTGGAAGCCTTACAAAACAGAGAGATTTTAGACGAAGTGACCAAACGGCTGCGTAAAGAAAGAGCTCTCATACGTCATCTTGACTTTCAAGCACTGCCAAAAATTTTGCAAAAAAAGATCCTCTCCATCGACTCAAACCTCTTTTTTATAAAACATAGACCCGAAGAGATCATACAGATCGCCAAAAGGGCCTACGAGACTAAGGATTTTAGCTATCAAATCGAAGAGGATGACTATCTTACCATCGAAATATATCGACGAAAACCGCTCAACTTAGGCTATTTGCTGGGTAGACTTAGCTATCTTGACATCGCTTCGATGGAGGTCTTTAAACTTTTTGACCAGATCAAATATTTTCGTATCGAATTTATCGGCAAAGAGGCCGATAGAGGGTATATCGAGCAAGTAATCCACGACTCTTTCGATATGGACAAACAAATTCGTCTCAAAAAACCGATAATAGAGCTACAAAATATCACGATTGATTGCGATCATTCCAAAACATACGCATTTATGGGTGTCGAAGCTAAAAACCAAAAAGGATTGCTCGCATATTTGGCCAAAATTTTTGACGATTTTGGCATCGATATCGCCACGGCCCGCATCAACACCGTCAAAGGACGGGCCAAAGATATGTTTTTAATAGAAAAAAACGGCAAGTTTTGCTCAAAAAAAGAGCAAATCTTGCAAAAACTCACAGGAGCGTAAGATTTGTGCGGTATAGTAGGATACATTGGAGAGGGCAACATCAAGGGCTTTTTGCTCGAAGGGCTCAAAGAGCTCGAATATAGAGGGTACGACAGCGCCGGTATTGCTATACTCCAAAATGACAACCTCCAAATAGCCAAAGCGGTAGGCAAACTGGACAATCTCATACAAAAGAGCAAAAATATCAAAACAAAAGGCTTTGGCGTAGGGATTGGCCACACCCGTTGGGCGACGCACGGCAAACCTACAGAGCTAAACGCCCATCCCCATCAAGGAGCATTTAGTTATGTAGTCCACAACGGCATTATCGAAAATTTCAAAGAGATAAAAGCCCAGCTTGACACCCAGTTTGTAAGCCAAACAGATACAGAGGTAATCGTCCATCTTTTTGAAAAATATTTCAATCAGACCAAAGAGGCCAAAAAGGCTTTTGAGCAGACTATTAAACGTCTAAAAGGGGCCTACGCCATTTTGCTCATCACAAAAGCTGATCCCAATAAAATCTTCTTCGCCAAAAAGGGCTCGCCTTTAATCGTCGGTAAAAACGAAAAAGAGATCTTTTTTGCCTCTAGCGACGCTCCGCTTATCGGCCACGCCAAAGAGGTCCACTACCTCGAAGATGATGAGTGGGGCGTGGCCTCGGCCAAGAAAATAGAGGTATACAAAAATGGAGGGGGCGAGTCCAAACTCTCTTTTGAGCCTCTTACCATCGATAAAGAGTATGCCCAAAAAGGGGGATATCGCTTTTTTATGGAAAAAGAGATCTACGAACAAAGCGATGTGATCGGCGATACGATGATGGGACGGATAGAAGAGGGAGATGTGCATTTTGAAGAGATCGAAGAAGGATTTTTTGAGGGGATTGATTCTATCACAATATGCGCCTGCGGGACGAGCTACCATGCTGGATTAAGCGGCTCCTATCTACTCCAACGGCTCGCACGCATTCCAACCAGTAGTGAAATAGCCAGTGAATTTCGCTACAAAGAGCCGATCTTGCGTAAAGATACCCTTTTTATAGTCATTAGCCAAAGTGGTGAGACGGCCGATACCCTCGAAGCTCTCAAGATGGCTAGAGCCGCAGGTCTTAAGACTTTGGCTATTTGCAATGTGGACAACTCCTCCATCGTCCGTTTAGCCGATCGCACGATTCTCACAAGAGCCGGCATCGAAAAAGGGGTGGCTAGTACCAAAGCTTTTACTACTCAGGTGATGGTTTTGTGGATGTTGGCACTTTTATTGGCTAAACAACGAGGGATATTGACCCAAGAAAAAATCGATAAAGAGACTAAAGCGATGCTCCAAGCTCCAAAAGCTCTCAAAGTCTTGCCCCAACTCCACGAGCGGCTCAAGCGCCTCTCAAAACGCTATTTACACGGACATGGATTTTTCTTTATCGGACGAGACCTCTTTTATCCACTAGCTCTTGAAGGAGCGCTCAAGCTTAAAGAGATCAGCTATCTCCACGCCGAAGGATATCCAGCCGGAGAGATGAAACACGGCCCCATCGCTCTAGCCGACCCGGAACTTTTTACCATTGCGCTGATGCCTCGTACCTTGCTGTACGACAAAATAAAAAGCAATGTGGAAGAGCTGAGCGCAAGAGATTCTACTATCTGCTCGATCAGTCACGAATGGTTCGAGCTTGCTGACGATTTTATACAAATTAGGAGATGGACCCACCCTATGTTAGAATATTACGATATGAGTGTGGTATTGCAGCTACTGGCGATGGAGATCGCTATTCGCCTTGGCAACGATGTGGACATGCCAAGAAACTTGGCCAAATCTGTAACGGTGGAATGAGATGGATATTCAAGCATTATTACAAAAATTTATCGAACTGCTCAAAAAAGAGAACGACTACCTCATCCAAAGCATCAACGATAAAGAGGCTTCCCAAAAGCTTATCGAGATAGTCCAAAAAAAAGAGGAGATACTCCAGCAAATCCTAGCCCTCGAACCAAAGGATGTGGAGCCCTATAAAGCCGATCTGGCACAAATCGATCACTGGACCCAACGTAATCAAGCTCTAGCCGTCAACAATATCGAATTTATTAATGAAATATTTGACGCAATCTATGGCAAGGAGAGCGCTACCCAATATACCAAAGATGGTACGATATCCAATCAAAAAAAAGGATTTTTTAATAAAAAGGCCTAACCATGTCACTCTTTAGCATACTAGCGATCAACGGACATAGCCTCGACAGTTTCCAAAAAGGGATTGATCTGACCAATAAAAACGTCAACAATCTTAACAACAAAAACTATAGCAGAGAAAGAGCCGTTTTTAAAGGGCTCTCTAGCTACGGAGTTACAATGTCCGAAGCGTACCGGGTCTACGACCAACGTTATTTTGATCGCTTCATCAACGAAAACCAGCAAAGTAGCTACTATCAAGAAGTGAGCTCCTCCCTTGATACCATACAAAATATATTCAACGATACCCAAGGGAGTGGATTTGCCAAGGATATGGACGCATACTACTACGCTCTGAACGATATTGTAGCAGATCCTCAAAATATCCCTGCACGGGACAACTTTTTGGAAAAAGCCAAGGTACTTGTCTCAAAATTTAAAAGAAGCTATGAAGCGCTCAAGGATGAAAAGAGCAATCTGCAACGATCTCTCCAACAAGATGTAGACTCTCTCAATCAGCTTACTAACTCTTTGGCCAAAGTCAACAAACAAATAGCCGCTACTCCTTCAGATATGATCATAAATCAAGAAAAACGCAACACCTTACTCAACCAGCGAGATAAGCTCATCAAACAAATAAGCTCTTTGATCGATACCAAAGTACGCTATAACCCCAATGGAACTACCGATATATTCAGTGCAAAAGGGCACGCTTTAGTCGTTTCGGATAAGAGCTTTGAAGTCACCACTACCCAAGAAGCCAAAGATTTGGGTAACGGGCTTACCACCTACTCCGTTAAAATCGAGATAAATGGAGCAGAACTAAGCGAGGATATTCATAAAGGCAAACTGGGAGCCAAACTCCATACCCAAAAAATCTTAGACGATACCACACAAACACTCAATACTCTTGTTATAAATTTCGCACAAAACCAAAATGATCTTCATAAACAGGGGTACGATCTTAATGATGATCAAGGCAGAGCCCTCTTTAGTCCAGATGACAATACGCTCAATATATCTAACATCCAAGTAGCAATTACCGATCCCAAAAAAATAGCTGCTTCATCCACTCCCGGAGCTCCGTCAAACAATGAAAACGCAAAGTCGCTTCTTCAAAGCCAAAACGAACCGATTCAAGAACTCAATAACCAAACTTTTCACG
Organism: Nitratiruptor sp.; assembly: GCA_027036935.1. GTDB lineage: Bacteria > Campylobacterota > Campylobacteria > Campylobacterales > Nitratiruptoraceae > Nitratiruptor. The sequence continues at coordinate 11,520 of JALWCE010000026.1, forward strand.
ACTACTACGCCCATATGGTCTCCTCCCTTGGAGCGCAAAAAAACTATATGGACGCAATGCACCAACAAAGCGCACAAATAGCCGATACACTAGATAGGAAGATCCAAGAAATTAGTGGAGTTAATCTAGATGAAGAGCTTGTTAACCTTTCCGAACTCCAGCGTTCCTACCAAGCTGCGGCAAGAGTTTTAAGCGTTACGGATGAGTTGTTACAGACTCTTATGAATATTATTCACTGAGTTTACGCGACTACTCGCATACTGAGCGTAAGGAGAGTTTTTTTAGATAAAATCAGTTATTCACTAAAGCGCTAAAAAATTTTTTTTTAGTGCCGATAATAAAAAGAAAAAAAAGAGGTCATCATGAGAGTCAGCGACAATCAATTTTTCGGCTCATTCTTAAAATACGATCAAATCAGGCAAACCAATTTAGAAAAATATTCTAATCAAATTAGCTCCGGTAAGCGGATACTCTCCCCATCTGATGATGTGGTGGCATTGGCCAAATCTTTGAAACTCAAAGAGACCAATACACAAATAGAGAGCTATTTGCGTAATATCACCAGCGTCCAAGCCAAACAAACAGCAGCGGAAAACGCTTTGAGCAACATCTACGATACCGCTCAAGAAGCTCGTACGGAGATAATTCGGCTGCTCAACCACGGTGTACTCGATCAAGAAGATGCGCAAATCGTAGGAGATTATCTTAAAGGCCTTAGAAACTACATCGTCGATCAAGCCAATACCAAAGTGGACAATGTCTATGTCTTTAGCGGCACAAAAACAGATACGCCGCCGTTTGATAATAGTGGAAACTATCAAGGCAACAGCGAAGTGCAAAATATCCCTATCTCTAAAGGATATGAGGTACAAGGGACTTTTGATGGGGGAAAATTTTTAGACGCTCAAAACCATCCTATCAAAATAGTTCAAGTTTTGGACAAAATCACTCAAGCGATCGACAACCAAGACATCAGCAACATTACCAACCAAGACCTTGCCGATTTTGACGAAGGTATGAAAGCTATTGGGGAATCACGATCGCTCATTGGTGCACAAGCAAGCAATCTAGAGGATTTTCGCCTACAGCATGAGGCACAAAAAACACTCTTTAACGATATGATCTCTAAATTAGAAGACGCTAATATCACCGAAGCTATCTCAAAAATGGAACAATCAAAAGTTGCTTATGAAGCCTCTATGGCGGTATTTAGCCAAAATAAAAATCTCTCTCTTTTAAAATATTTCGCAGCCTAATTTTTTAAACTCTGCTCCCCCAACAAGGGGGGCAATCAAAACTTATAGCGTTTGAGCTGCTGAGTGTTGGATATCTTGACCAAAATCTTCTCTCGCTCCTCCTTTAAACGCTCAAAGATATAATCTATCCGAGCCTTGATCTTTTCTACCTCCGATACTGGTAATGACTCGCAAGAGTACTCTTGCAGTTTTTGGATACCTTGCTCTACACTATCCCAATCTCTCATCTCGATAGCCAAAAGAATCTGGTCAAGAAGTCTCATTAGACCTTGGATTGTATACCTTTCCATCCCTCTTGGAGATTCTCCATAATTTCTATTAAATCATCTAAAAGTTTTTGATCGTTTTTGGCATGGACTATCACGAGATGAGAGAGTACGAAGTCATAAAGCGTATGAAGATTTTGTGCGATATCTTCACCTTTTTCAAAATCAAGAGCGCTATCTAAGGCCCGAATGATATCAGAAGCTTTTGTAAGATTTTTTATTTTTGATTGTATATCCCCTTTACTTATATCCTCTTTTGCACTTTTCATCGAAAAAATCGCCTTATCATACAAAAGTATGATCTGCTGCAATGGAGAGGCGGTTTGTACACTATTTCTCATATACGCATCGAGCGGACTCATATCAGTACATCCTTTTATTTATTAGACTCTTGTTTAGGTAAAATGGCTGCTAGCCTACTTTGGATATCATTCATTTGGGCCATAAGGCCATCAAGATGGATAAACTCCTTTTTCATTATCTCGCTCTCTTTTTCTATCCTTTGTACAACGGAAGCTATATTATCCTCATATTTTCTGATCTGTCTTTCATAGCTTCTCTCTTTTTGCTTAATCACTCCAAAAGGCTCAAAAAGAGTATCAAGATAAGGATCAAGAGTATCGACAAGTTTGTTACGCATACTTTCTAAGGAGTCTTTATCCTCTCGATAGAGTTCTTCAAACTTGCTTTGATCCAAAGAGAGGTGCCCACTTTTATGATCAACGTTTAAAAGACCTTTTTCCATCAAGGGCGTAAGCTGATTAAAAAGCTGCGATCTAATAGAGTGGAGCGTATAATCTCCGCCCAAAGGCCCCTTTTCATCCGTCACCTCTTTAATATAATCAACTAAAGAGTTGTAATCCCCCAATACTCTCTCAAAAGCCTTTTGAGCACTCTTTTCATCCGCCGTTATATTGATCTGAACCGGATCGCTGGAGACCCGTTTTACCTCCAGCGTCAATCCATCCAACAGATTTGAAAAGGTATTGCTCTGGCTTTGGACCTTTTGTCCAAAAATATCGATCTGGGCATTTTGTGCGGATTGCACATGCGAGCCGTCCCCATCATCCCCTAATTTTAGATTATCCAAAAGGTCTGCGCTATCACTCATAGAGATACTTTGATCATCTCCGGTTTGCGTAGAACTTATAAGTAATCTGTACTGATCGCCATCAAAAAAGAGCGAAGCGCTCACCTTATCGCTTGAGTCGTTAATCTTATCCACGATTTGAGATAGACTGTCAGAAGCGCTATAATCTATGTCGATATCGCTTCCATCAATACTCAAA
>JALWCE010000027.1 GCA_027036935.1 Nitratiruptor sp.
GACCATAAGGAGCGAAAATGATAGAAAAGATCAAAAATTTTTTGGGATTTGATGTGAAGCTCAAAGAGAACGAGATGGTAGACGACCCAATCTTTGGCAAACTCCCCAGAGCCAAGAAGCCAGACCACTGGGTCAAATCCACTTGCGGGTATTGTGGCGTAGGGTGTGGGCTCTATATCGGCGTCAAAGATGGCAAAGCCACACTCACCAAAGGCGACCCCACCCACAACGTCAATATCGGTACGCTCTGCCCCAAGGGGCTGAGCGAGCATCAGATGCTCTACGCCTCCAACAGAGTCTTGTATCCAAAGATCAAAAAAGGGGGCCGGCTTACCGATGTAAGCTGGGAGGAGGCGTACGCCGAAGCTGCTAAAAGGATCAAAAAGATCCAACAAAAGCACGGCAACGACGCCTTTGCCGTCATCTCCACGGGGCAGCTGCTCACCGAAGAGTTCTACGCCCTTGGCAAATTTGTCCAGCTAGGGCTCGATACGAGAAATTATGATGGCAACACTACCCTTTGTATGGCCAGTGCTGTAAGTGGCTACAAGCAAAGCTTTGGCAGCGACGGGCCTACGGCCAGTTACGAAGATATTGCAAAGGCGGAGGTGGTCTTTGTCATTGGAGCCAACTTGGCCGACAACCATCCTATCATCGTCCACCATCTGATGAGAAACAGAAAAAACAAGACCATCATCGTAGCAGACCCCAGACGCTCCAAAACGAGCCAACTGGCCAACATCTATCTGCCCATCAAACCCAGAACCGATCTGGCCCTGCTCAACGGCTTGGCCTACATCATCTGGGAACAGGGATGGTATGATGAAAAGTTTATCAAAAACCGCACCAACGGCTGGAGCGATTTTGTCAAACATATCCAGCACTACAAGCCGGGCGAAGTGGCCCATATCACAGGCATCGACACCAAGACCCTCTATCGCCTGGCTCAACTTTTGGCCAACAACAAAACCCTTATCTGTTGGACTATGGGGGTCAACCAATCGGCCCAAGGCACCGATACCGTCAGTGCCATCAACAATCTAGCCATAATGAGTGGCAACATCGGCAAAGAGGGCACGGGGCCCTTTAGCATCACAGGCCAGTGCAACGCCATGGGGACAAGGGAATTTGGCTTTACTTCGGCGATTCCGGGATACAGAAAATTTGAGAGCCAAAAGGATAGAGAGGAGTTCGCCTCTTTGATAGATGTACCCGCCAAATGGATCCCAGATCATAGAGGCTACAAGTACGCCGATATTATCGACGCCATCGATAGAGGCGAGATCAAAGGGCTTTGGGTGGTCTGTACCAATCCGCTGGTCAGCTTCCCAGACCAAAAGAGACTGAGGCGTGCTCTAAAAAAACTCGATTTTTTATTGGTCCAAGACGCTTTTATGAGCGATACGGCCAAGATCGCCGATATAGTCTTCGCCGCCGCTACGTGGGGAGAGAAGGAGGGGTGCTATACCAACAGCGAGCGGCGCTGCAACAAAGCCAACAAAGCGGTGGAGCCGCCAGCTCAGTCCAAGAGCGACTTCGATATCGTTTTGGAGTTTGCTAAACATTTCGATCGCCACGACAAGCTCTTTGGAGGCTGGAGCGAGCCCAAAGAGGCTTTTGAGGAGATCAAAAAAATCAGCAAAGGTAGACTTTGCGACTACAGCGGTATGAGCTATGAAAAAATTGAAGAGCTTGGCGGCATCCAGTGGCCCTGCAACGAAAAGTATCCCAATGGCTGCAAACGACTTTATAGCGAGGATATGCCATTCGAGCACGAAGATGGCAAAGCCAGATTCATCGGCGCCCACTATAAACCTCTTGAAGAGCCTCCAAGCCAAAAGTACCCTTTCATCCTCAATACGGGCCGAACGGTGGAGCACTTCCACACCCGCACCAAAACGGGCCAGATCAAGATCCTCGACGACCTGGCACCAGAGGCTTGGATCGATATCAATCCACAAGACGCCAAACGTCTAAAGGTCAAAAACTATGACCGTATCGCGATATCGAGTCCTAGAGGTAAGGTGGAAAATCTCGTGGTGCGAGTCACCAATCTGGTGGCTCCCGGTACCCTTTTCGTCCCTTTCCACTACAATACCCAGCTGATTAACATGGTTACCCAAAGCCTCTTTGATCCCATCAGCGGCGAGCCAAACTATAAACAAACAGCTGTCCAGCTTCACTCTGAGGCATATCCAGCAGGTATTTCTCTTTATGAGCCAGTCGCTGGAATGTTGGAATATGAAGAAGCGACAAAGGAGCAACAAAATATCCCTACAATCAAACAGGAGCAAAAATGATAGAAAAACTGCGTCAAATCAAAGAGCAGCGGAGCAAAAAACTCAACAAAGTCGAAAAAATCAAGCAGACCCTCTCACCAAAAGAGGCGTGGGAGCGGCTGATAGAAGCCAGCAAAAAGGGGTATGAGAGTTTAACTAAAGAGGACAAAGCGGTCTTTTTGAAATATTTTGGACTTTTCGACAAAGATGAATTTACCCCAAAGCAATTTATGCTGCGGGTGCGTATCCCGGGAGGCCGCTTAACGCCCGATCAGGCCCAAAGGCTTGGCGAGGTGGCCAAGGAGTTTGGCAACGACTATATCGATTTGACTACCAGAATGCAGGTGGAGCTGCGCTACATTCACATAGAAGATGTGCCCACGATCTTTAAACGGCTGGAGAGTGTGGGGATCACCACCTACCAAACGGGGATCGACAATCTTCGCAATATCGTTACAGATCCCCTCGATGGCTTGGCTTATGACAACTTTTTTGAAAGTTTCCCAATTTTGCGGCAGATGCAAGAGCTCTTTTTGAAAAAGGAGGAGTGGATAGGCTCACTTCCTAGAAAATTCAATACCGCCATCACCTCATCTATCACCAACCGCTGTAACGCTTATGGGCATGACGCTTGTTTCGTGCTGGCGATGCGAGAAGGAGTGGTGGGCTACAACGTCTATCTGGGCGGCAAAGTAGGCAAAATCGCCCAAAACGCCGATATTTTTTTAGAGCCTAGCGAAGTGGTAGGTTTTTATGAAAAGCTGATTGAGCTTTTTAAAGAGTATGGCTTTCGAGACAATCGCAACAAAAACCGCCTATACTTTTTGATAGAAGCGGTGGGAATGGAGAGTTTTCGGGCCGCTTTGGAGGAGTTTGCGGGACACTCTTTTAAAAGAGCCGGCGAGACTTTGTGCAAAATGGAGCATTTTGATAACACTCAAGGCAGCGTCCAGCTCAAAAAGGGCTCCTTTGCCCTGCATGCCATAGTCCCCGGAGGCATCTTTAGCGGCAGCGATATGATAGAGGCGGCTACCATGGCCAAAGAGCACGATGGAGAGCTTCGCCTAAGCGTAGAGCAAAATCTCTATATCACCAATATCACAGATAAGGCAAAAATCCTAGAACACCCATTTTTTAAAAAATATAAAAACGTCAGCTCCCCCTACTTCAACAACCTCGTCGCCTGCGCCGGTAAAAATGAGTGTAGCTACGGTGTCATCCCCAACAAGCCAGATGCCATCGAAATGTCGGAGTATCTGAGTAAAGAGGTGCCTTTGGAGGATGTAAAGGTGCGAATCTACTGGAGTGCCTGCGTCAAAGGGTGCGGAATTCATGAGTGGGGTGATGTGGGCTTCGTGGGTGCCAAGGCCAAAGAGGATGGCAAAGTAGTCGATGGTGCCGATATTTTGCTAGGAGGGAGTCTGGCCAAAGCCAAAGAGGCCCAAACGATCCTCAAAGCCGTCCCCTTGCGTTATGCCAAGGAGCTTATCAAAGAGCTGATGATCGAGTATAAAGAGCATAAAGAGCCAAAGGAGCACTTTGAGGATTTTTATGAAAGGATGCTCGCACCTTTTTCGAAGGGGGCTATTGGTTTTTTGATGCTTTTTAATGCTTATCTTCAAAAAGTAGGCGTTAGGGACTATCGTTTTAGTCTTGCGCGACACAAGCCAATAGGCAAATTTGAGCCTTTGGAGATTTTTGACTTCGGTAACGAAATCTACCGCCATCTTACCAGCGACAAAGCCTACTTAGAGCTGCATAATTTCCAGCCCGTGGGCTCCAAGACTCCCGAGCATCCAAGTAAACTCAACCCCTCTTTACCAAAGGAGCTGGCCGATATCCTGTACAAAATGGTTGCTCCAAAAAAGAGATACCAGCGTTTTAGCGAAATCTTTATGGATATTCGCTTCTAACACTCCCCAAGGCCTGATATTTTCAGGTCTTCTTTGCTATCATAGAGTGTACAAACTATATCAAGGAGCCATCATGAGAGAAGAGCTGCTCGTAGCCGTTTATGAGAAAAAAGAGGATGTCAAAGAGGCGGTGAAGAAGCTGATAGAAAATGGGATCGATCGTAAGGTGATCTCCGTCATCGCCAAGGGCCATGAAGAGGCGATAGAAAAGTATGAGATGGAAAAGGAGGATAGCGATATTCTCTTTTGGGGAGCTCAAGGAGCCTTTTGGGGAGCGATCCTTGGAGCTTTGGCCGGAGGGATATTTTTCATCGTTCCTGGATTTGGGCCCATCGTCGGTGCCGGCCCTATCGCCGCCGCTCTTAGTGGAGCTCTTGGTGGAGCGCTCACCGGTGGAGCGATTTTTAGTTTAGCCGACGCTTTAATAGAGTGGGGTCTGGATGAGATAGAGGCTAAAAGATTGGAAGATCTGGTACGTCAAGGCAAATATCTGCTGTTGGTCCACGCAGACGAAGATATCGTTAACAAAGCCAAAGAGATCTTGGACGAAACTCCAGCCGAAGAGGTGGAGATCCTTTGATCTTAGGCCTCTTGGCCAAAAATCAAAAGAGCTCAAAGAGGCCTAAAGGGCCTCTTCGTTCTCCTCTCCCGTTCTGATACGAACGACTCGTTCCACATCCATCACAAAGATCTTACCATCTCCGATTTTACCGGTGCGTGCGGAGTTCATTATCGCTTCGATACAAGGATCTACGTTCTCTTCGCTCACTACCAGCTCAATCTTGATTTTTGGCAAGAAATCCACCACATACTCCGCCCCTCTATAAAGCTCGCTGTGGCCTTGCTGACGTCCATATCCTTTGACCTCAGTCACCGTCATACCGGTGATGCCAATCTCGGTTAAAGCCTCTTTTACATCTTCAAGTTTGAAAGGTTTGATGATTGCTTCGATCTTTTTCATACACTACTCCTTATAGATTAAATCCACGCTCACCATGGACCGCTTCATCCAGACCCATAGTCTCAGTCTCTTCATCCACTCGTCCGCCACCGGTGAGTAAGCTAGCAACAAAATAGACCACGGCGGTTACTACTGCGGTAAAAACCATAGTTACAAGCACGGACTCGCCTTGGACGATCATCTGTCCCATTCGATCGCCGTGATCCTTAAGAGGGCTGCCGTCCCACGCAAGCTCTTTGAGTGCGAAAAGTCCGGTAGCCAAAGCACCCCAAAGTCCCGCTGTAAAGTGGACACCAAAAGCATCAAGGCTATCATCGATTTTAAATACCCTTTTGATCAACATGATGCCAAAATAGCCTACTACGCTGCCGCCGATACCGATGATTAAAGCTCCAAGCACATCTACAAAACCGGCTGCTGGAGTAATGGCTACAAGTCCGGCTACCGCCCCGGTAGCGGCACCAAGGAGGGTAGGCTTTTTATAGACGATCCATTCGATCACCACCCATGTCAATGCGGCTACGGCCGCTGCGAAGTTAGTCATCAAAAGCGCGCTTCCAGCCACCCCATCGGCTGCAAATTCGCTTCCCGCGTTAAATCCAAACCATCCAAACCACAAGATTGCCGCACCAAGAGCGGTAAGGATAATGGAAGAGGGTTTCATAGGCTCTTTTGGAAAACCTTTTCTTTTACCAAGAAAAAGTGCTAGAATCAAACCGGCAAGACCCCCGTTCATATGTACCACCGTACCGCCTGCAAAATCCAAGGCTCCGGCGTTGTACAAAAATCCTCCGCCCCATACCATATGGGTAATTGGCACATAGACAAAAGTGACCCACAAGATAGAAAAGAGCACCCAAGTAGAGAATTTCATACGCTCAATCGCCGAACCGCTAGCAATCGCTAGGGTAATAGCTGCAAAAGTTCCTTGGAAAGCGATGAAAACAAACTCTGGATAGGTGCCGCTGAGGCTATTGACCGTTACGCCCTTAAGGAATATTTTGCTCAAATCCCCAATAATGGCGCCGTCGCCGCTAAATGCTAGCGAGTATCCCCACATTACCCATACGATTGAGCCTATGACATAGGCGATAAAGACCATCATATAAGTATTGAGCACATTTTTGGCTCGTGTCATTCCTCCATAAAAAAGGGCCAGACCCGCAGGTGTCATAAGCATAACAAAAGCGGTGGCCACGATCATCCACGCAGTATCCCCGCTGTTGAGTTTATCTTGTGCCAACAACAAACTCGGCAGCAAGAAGAGCAAATATTTCAACTTCTTCATCTACACTCCTTTTGATTTGTGTTCGTCACATTATAACGACAAATCGGATGAAAAATTAGATCATAATTGTTTAAAAATTAGGCAATTTTTGATAGGATCACTTTGCATCGCTTTTTGGTTATAATATTGATATGAAAGATATCTACTACCAAAGTATTGAATATTCGATCAATCCGTTTTTTCTTTTTGATAGTGAAGGGGAGCTTATCGATTACAATCACGAGGCGGAGTTTTTGCTCTCTTTCGTACCAAAAGAGCAAATTTACCAGTTAGCACTCGAAAACGCCGCATATTTTCGAGGATTTAAACACACCTTTATAGATCTTAATTTTCCGCAGGCAAGTTTTTGCGCCATTAGCGTAGGCTACGCCGATGATGAGAAGATAGCCATAACTCTGCACAAAAATATCTGCCGTCAAACTTTCACGATCACCGATCAACTTCAAAAAGCCGATATCTTTACTCTGCTTGATATTGCCATAAACTCTAATATGATAGAAGAGTCTCAATTGCGATTGGAATATGACATATCCATTCCCGAATTCAAGATCGATATTGACCATTTTTTAAAACTTCTCAACAAAATTTTTCGCGCTATTAAAAAGAGTCCTACTATTTTTATTAAGGTGGTCTTTAGTGCCGGCCGCTATATCAAAATAGAGTCTAAGAAATATCCTGTCGTAGCCATAGACATTGAACCAGAGGGTATGAAGCCACAAGAGTTGCACACGCTTATAAAAGAAGAAAAGGAATTCTTGATATCGGCTACGCCAAAAGGCGTGCATATTGAATTACCTTTTATCCTTTAGACCGTACTTTTTGAGCTTGTTCGTCAAAGTGGCTCGATTAAGGTGTAAAGCTTTGGCCATAGCCAATACGCTGCCATATCGCTTTTTGGCGGCTTTGAGCAAAGGGATATCCAGATATTGTATAAAAGTTTTGTACTTTTGGGGAAATTTTTGGCCAAAAAACTCCTCTAAAAACTCCATAACTTCTTTATCAGTTAATGTTTGCATCACCGCTTTTTTGTAGATCTCTTTGCGTAGCTCGATGGCGTTGAGGTTATTGTTTATGGTGCATGGAAACTCTTCTAAACCTAAATCCTTTTGGGCTTGACGGATGTAGTGGGTTTTGAGAGCCTCAAAATCTTCAGGGCGTTGGGCAAGAGGCGGCAGATGTAAAATCACGGGAAAATACTCCTCAAGTTCTGGATGCGGCTCTTCACTTAGCGCTATGACTCGGTGTCCTTGAAGTTTTGTAAATAAGGAGGTTAAGTTTTTTACTTCTCCTATCCCCTCTATTCCTAATGTGGCGGGATAGTTTTGCATCTGCTCAATCTGTAAGGGAGTAAAAAACTCTAGCTCCCCAAAAACCTCTTTGGCCAGCGTACGTTTGCCGCTACCCTTTTCACCCACGATTAGGATGTTAAGGGGTAAATTTGCCGAAATACGCAGGGTATTGAGCAGTTTTTTACTGCTTTGGGATCTAGCGATAAAGCGCTGCATCGATGCTCCTATAGGCGAAATTCCTCTTCTATACTCTTAGCCAAAGCGATCCCTTTGGGCGTGAGAGAGGAGGTGAGATACTCTTGTGCTCTTAGCTCTTTTACAAGCTTTTTGCCCTCTTTGAGAGTAAAGAGTTTGGCGTTTGCTAACATTGTAAGGACTTCTTGTTTTGATAGATCTGGATGCTTATATAAAGCCAAAAGTAAAACTCTTTTTTCAAGCTCCATATTAATTCCTTTGCAAGTGTAAAAAAGATATAATATCTAAAAAATTATAAGTATGAGGAAACGATGGCAGATCTCTTTGAAAAAAATCAAGATATCCAAGAGATAGATATAGAAGAGTCGGTCAAGGATAGCTACCTTGATTACTCTATGAGCGTCATCATCGGCCGAGCGCTCCCCGATGCCAAAGATGGTCTTAAACCCGTGCATAGACGTATTCTTTATGCTATGAATGAACTAGGATTGAGTAGTCGGGCTCCGTATAAAAAGAGTGCAAGGATCGTGGGGGACGTTATCGGTAAGTATCACCCTCACGGCGATACGGCCGTCTATGAGGCTCTTGTACGGATGGCGCAAGACTTTAGCATGCGTATCCCCCTTATTGACGGTCAGGGCAACTTTGGCTCTATTGACGGGGACAGTGCGGCGGCGATGCGATATACAGAAGCTCGTATGACGCCTTTGGCGGAGGAGTTATTAAGAGATATCAACAAGGATACCGTTGATTTCATCCCAAACTATGATGACACCCTCCAAGAGCCAGACGTGCTCCCGAGCCGAGTACCAAATCTACTGCTTAACGGCTCTAGCGGTATTGCCGTGGGAATGGCTACTAATATCCCACCCCATCGTCTAGACGAACTTGTTGAGGCTTTGCTGCTGCTTATCGATAACCCCCAAGCTACGCTCGCGCATGTGATGAACCATATCAAAGGGCCCGATTTTCCCACCGGTGGTATTATTTTTGGTAAACAGGGTATTCTCAACGCTTATAAAAGCGGGCGGGGACGTATCAAAATTAGAGCCAAAACGCATACGGAAAAGCTCAAAAATAAAGAGGCGATCGTCATCGACGAGCTGCCCTACCAAGTCAATAAAGCCCGTCTCATCGAGCAAATAGCCCAGCTTGTACGAGAAAAGCAGATCGATGGGATTAGCGAGATACGAGACGAGAGCGATAGAGAGGGGATTCGAGTAGTAATCGAGCTTAAAAAAGATGCGATGAGCGAGATTATTCTAAATAATCTTTTTAAATCGACACAGATGGAAGTGACCTTTGGGATTATTTTGCTGGCCATCATCAATAAAGAGCCAAAAGTCTTTACTCTTTTGGAGCTTTTGCACCTCTTTTTAAACCATAGACGCACCGTCGTTATCCGCCGTACTATCCACGAATTGGAAAAAGCAAGAGCCAAAGCCCATATTCTAGAGGGTCTGCTCAAAGCTCTTGAGCATATCGATGAAGTGATTATCACGATCAAGGCGAGCAAAAATACCCCGAGCGCACGTATCAACTTGATGGAGAAGTTTGATCTAAGCGAAGTTCAAGCTAATGCCATCTTGGATATGAAGCTCCAACGCCTCACAGGCCTTGAGCGTGAAAAACTCGAAGAGGAATACAAAGCGCTCATTGAAGAGATCGATCGACTCAGCGCCATACTAAAAAGCGAGAGCAAACTCAACCAGATCATCAAAGAAGAGCTACTTGAGATCAAAAAGAAATTTTCAATCCCAAGACTCACCCAAATCGTAGAGAGCTACGAAGAGATCGATATCGAGGATCTGATCCCTAACGAGCCGATGGTCGTAACCATCACCCACAGAGGCTATATCAAGCGAGTACCCCTGAAGCAATATGAAAAACAAAAAAGAGGTGGCAAGGGCAAAACAGCCATAACTACCTATGAAGATGATTTTATTGAGGATTTTTTCATATCCAACACCCACGATACGCTGATGTTTATCACCGATCGAGGTCAGCTCTATTGGCTCAAGGTCTACAAAATTCCAGAAGCGGGCCGAACAGCCAAAGGCAAAGCGGTAGTCAATCTGCTGCAGCTAGAGCCGGATGAAAAGATCAAGGCGATCATCCCCACCACCGATTTTAGCGAGGATAAATCTTTGGCCTTTTTTACCAAAAATGGCATCGTCAAACGTACCAATCTAGCTGAATTTAGCAATATCCGAAGCCGTGGAGTGCGGGCTATTACCCTTGATGAAGGTGACGAGCTCGTAGAGGCTAAGATCATCAAGCCCCAAACCAAATGGCTCTTTATCATCACTAAAAAAGGGATGTGCATTAGATTCCCGGTACAAGATGTTCGGGAAATGGGACGAACGGCAAGAGGTGTTAGGGGAATTCGATTTAAAAACGAGGGCGATAGGGTAGTGGGAGCCGAGAGGATCCAAAGCGAGGAGCAAGAGCTTTTGACCGTCAGCGAAAAGGGAATTGGCAAACGCACCGAAGCCAAAGAGTATAGAGAACAATCCCGCGGCGGCAAAGGTGTAATTGCTATGAAGCTTACCCACAAAACTGGCGATGTGGTAGGTGTGGTAACTGTTGAGGAGAGTAAAGATCTTATGGTGCTCACATCCAGCGGCAAGATGATTAGAGTCGATATGAAAAGTATCCGAAAGGCTGGCCGCAATACAAGCGGCGTGATGATTGTGCGCCTAGAGAGTGGAGATAGGGTTGTTAGTATCGCAAAATGTCCAAAAGAGGAGGAAAAAGATGAGGAGAGTTAACGTAGCCGTAGTTGGTGCCACAGGTGCCGTAGGCGAGGAGATGATACGAGTCCTTGAAGAGATGGATTTTCCCGTTAATAAGCTGGTTCCTCTTGCTAGTGCCAGAAGCGCTGGTAAGGAGATAGAGTTTAAAGGGCAAAAAGTTATCGTCAAAGAGCTTACCGAAGATATTTTTGAAAAAGAGGATATTGAGATTGCCCTTTTTAGCGCCGGTGGAGGCGTTTCGGCACACTACGCCCCGTATGCGGTAGAAGCTGGAGCCGTGGTAATTGACAATACGAGCCATTTCCGTATGGACCCCGAGGTTCCGCTAGTGGTCCCAGAGGTCAATCCAGAAGATATCGCCGCTTGGCGCAATAAAGGTATTATCGCCAATCCCAACTGCTCTACAATCCAGATGGTTCAAGCCCTCAAACCCCTTGAGGATACGTACGGGGTCAAACGTGTAGACGTGGCCACCTATCAAGCTACCAGTGGAGCGGGTAAAAGTGCTATGGAAGAGCTGGTGATGCAGATGAAGGACTTTTTTGCTTTTACTCTCGATGAGAGCAAACACGAAAAATTTCCACACCAAATAGCTCTTAACGTCATTCCCCAAATAGATATGTTCCTTGACAACGGCTATACAAAAGAAGAGATGAAGATGGTCAATGAGACAAAAAAGATCATGCACAAAAATATCGAAGTCTCAGCCACGTGTGTACGTGTACCGGTGCTCAGAGGTCACAGCGAAGCGGTGACGGTGTGGTGTGAGAAGGATGTGGATGCCGAGGGAGCCAGAAGAGCTTTAGAAAATGGCAAAAACATCGTAGTCGTAGACGACCCGGCTAATCAGCTCTATCCTATGCCCGTGATGGTAGTGGACAAGGATGAAACTTTCGTAGGGCGCATACGAAAAGATATCTATCGTGACAATGTGCTGCATATGTGGGTAGTAGCGGATAACCTTCGAGTGGGAGCGGCTACCAACGCCGTGCGAATTGCGCAAAAATGGCTGGAAATGGAGAGCGAATGAAGTATATAGAGCAAGCCTTTGAGTGGCTATTGTGGGAGGGGCGGCTTTTTATCCTAAGTGCCGTCATTTTTGGGATGATTGGAGCGATTATCCTTTTTATTGTGGCAAGCATAGATATCTATGAGGTGGCACGCTATACCTATGGGGTGATGAGCAGCCATCAGCACCCTGCCAATTTCCACGAAAAGATCGTAGGCGATATTATCGGTGCGGTGGATCTGTACTTAATAGCCGTAGTGATGCTGCTCTTTAGCTTCGGTTTGTACGAGCTTTTCATCTCCAAGATCGATCCCGCCGAAAATAGTGAGTCAAGTGGTATCTTAAAGATAAAAGACCTCGATCAGCTCAAGGATAAGTTGGCCAAGGTGATCATTATGGTGCTTATTGTGAGCTTTTTTAAGCGGGTAATCAATATGGAATACCACGGACCTTTAGAGATGCTCTATCTCTCTTTGTCCATCCTCGCCCTTGGGCTGGCTCTTTTTTTCATGCATAAAGGCTCACAAACACATTAAGGATAGATTATGATTTTTATTGATGCTTGTTTTCGCAAAAAAACCCCCTACACTCCTATTTGGATGATGCGCCAAGCCGGCCGCTATCTACCTGAGTACATGGAAGTTCGCCAAAAGGCGGGCGATTTTTTGAGTCTTTGTAAAAATCCAAAACTCGCCGCAGAAGTTACACTGCAGCCGGTAGAAATTTTAGATGTGGATGCGGCGATCCTTTTTAGCGATATCTTGGTCATTCCTTTAGAAATGGGGATGGAGCTGCGATTTGAAAAGGGGGAGGGACCGATCTTTTCCCATCCGATACGTACATGGGAGGATATGGAGAGGCTTTACGAATTTCCTGAAGAGCGTCTTACATATGTGTATGAAACGATCAAAATCGTACGCAAAAAACTCCCTAAAGATAAAGCTCTTATTGGATTTAGCGGAGCCCCTTGGACGCTTGCTACTTACATGGTCGAGGGAAGTGGTTCTAAGACCTATGCCGCCATCAAAAAGCTCATCTATACCGAGCCAGAATTTATGCACGCTCTTATGATCAAGATCACCGAAGCGGTCAAAGCCTATCTTGTCAAACAGATAGAAGCCGGAGTCAACGCTGTACAAATTTTTGATAGCTGGGCTAGTGCACTAGAAAAGGATAAGTTTTTTGAGTTTAGCTGGGACTATATGGTCGATATTGCTGAGTTTTTGAAAGAGCGATATCCTGGTATTCCTGTAATTCTTTTCCCCAAAGGCATAGCCGGATATCTGGACAATATCTATGGCAGATTCGATGTCTTTGGCGTAGACTGGGGGACGCCAATGGAACTGGCCAAAAAGAGACTTGGCGAGCGCTATGTACTGCAGGGCAATATGGAGCCCACAAGACTCTACTCCAAAGAGGCGACCAAAGAAGGAGTAGAGAATATTATCCAGATAATGGGCGCAAAACCGGGGCATATTTTCAATCTCGGTCATGGAATGCTACCTGATCTTCCTGTAGAAAACGCTAAGTATCTCGTAGAGCTGGTTCACGATCTAACACGGCGATGAATACTATTTTTGGTCCGATCCCATCTAGACGCTTTGGGCTTTCTCTTGGCATAGATCTTAGCCCAACATCCAAAGCTTGTACTTTTGATTGCCTCTATTGTGAGCTCGAACCTGCCAAGCCAATAGATCATATCCCAAATCCTCCCTCAGTGGAGCGTGTCGTCACCCAGGTCGAAGAGGCGCTTCAAAGATTCCCAAATACACAAGTTATTACCATCACTGCTAATGGGGAGCCCACCCTCTACCCTCGTTTGAATGAACTTATCGATAAACTCAACAAAATCAAACAGGACAAAAAACTTCTCATCCTCTCCAACGCCAGCCGTATCCATGAGCCACAAATCCAAAAAGCTTTGGCCAAACTCGATATCGTCAAGCTCTCACTCGATTGCGCCACGCCTCGCTGCTTCAAGCGACTCGATAGACCTCTCAAAAATATTTCACTGGAGCGAATCATTTCAGGGATAGAGCAGTTTCGCAAACTCTACAAAGGACTTTTGGTCATAGAAATACTAGTAGTCAAAGGGATTAACGACAAACAAGAGGAATTTACGGCTCTTGGCCAAGTGCTGCGCCGTATCCAGCCAGACCGGGTGGATGTGGGGACGATAGACCGCCCACCAGCCTACAACGTAGAGCCAGTCAATTATGAGCGGCTTTTCGAGCTTTCTGGCGAGCTTCATGGCCTTCCCGTCACCATCGTCTCACGCCACTTTGGCCAAAATTACTTTACCAATCTCAGCAAAGAGGAAATTTTGGATCTACTGGCTCATAGACCCCTCACCCAAGAGGATATCACCCACCTTTTTGACCAGCCAAGCCAAGCCGCCATCGAGGAGCTGAAGCGAGAAATGAAGATCAAAAAGAGCAAAGTTGGGAATGTGGAATTTATAGAAAAAAGCTCTGTATAAGTTCAAAAACATATGGCACTCTTCAAGGAGAGAAGAGTGCAAATCAGATATGGTTTGGCAGGAGTAAAGGGGTATAAAAGATTAGAGAGGATGTATTACAA
>JALWCE010000028.1 GCA_027036935.1 Nitratiruptor sp.
TATCTCTGAAATCTCTAAAATAAGCTTCTCCATCTCGTGATGGAGGGGTGTGGGATCGAGATGGTTGAGGGTAAAATAGATCCCAAGGAGCATAAACATTAGCGTACCAATCAAAAGCGCCGGCTTTGCCTTATTGATCCGAAATTTCTCCTCGGCCGCTATAAAATAGTAGCCCAACACGAAGATTACGAGGTTAAGATACCCCACCCAAGTGTTGGTCAAATCAAGTCCATGCATTTACTCTCCTTCAATGTAGTGTGCGCCAATACTTTTATCCCGTCTCAAAGCGCTCTGTACGATCTGTCTAGCACAAGAGAGTCGAAGCTTCAAAAGATGCCCTATGGGCTCCTTTTGCATCTGCTCTATCTCTTCTAAAGCCTCTTTGAGCTCGCTCTTTTTTCTAATAATTCCCACCTTTTGCCACATAATAGCACGCAGCCGGTGCTTAAAATCACTATCTTTTGGCAACATCAAAGTTATCGGAGACTTTTGAAAACTTTTTATGGGCACCGCCCTTTTTTGCATGAGAGTATCCTCTACCGCTCGCCTTGAGAAGACAAGCCCCTCGAGCAAAGAGTTAGAAGCGAGCCTATTAGCCCCGTGCACTCCCGTACAAGCTACCTCCCCTATGGCGTAAAGATACTGAACCTTTGGCACTCTTCCCCACACATCTGTTTTTATTCCACCCATCATAAAATGGAATGCCGGCGATATGGGGACTTTATCGTAGGGTACATAAAAACCTAAATTTCTAAATTTGTGATAGATGGTTGGGAATCGCTTTTTAAAAAACTCTTCGCTAAAGTTGGAAAAATCGAGATAAACCGAGTGCCCCTCTTTTTGGTGGCGGTAGATGGCTCGTGAGACGATATCTCTAGGAGCCAGCTCTCCTCTTGGATCGTAATCAAACAAAAAGCGGCGATTTTGCTCATCCACTACCGTCGCCCCTTCTCCTCGCAAAGCTTCGGTAAGCAAGAGCTTTTGTGCTCGCTTACTATGGACAAAAACCGTTGGATGAAACTGGGTAAACTCCATATCTTTGAGCTCGATGCCCTTTAAAGCGGCCAATCCTTGGATATCGGCGCTGATGGTAGTGGCGTTTGTATGGTATTGGTAGAGCGAGCCGATACCCCCGCTAGCAAGAAAGACATATTTGGCATAGATATCGCTTTGTTCGCTCCCTTTTCGCACCCGCACCCCATGACATACTCCATCTTCGATCAAAAGATCGATCACCTCAACGCCCTCTAAAAGTTTAGCCGAAGAATTTTTGAGTAAAAATCTATGCAGCTCCCTACCCGTAGCATCGCCCCCGGCATGTAAAATTCTCGCTCTGCTGTGGGCCGCCTCTTTGGTAAAGAGTAATTTGCCCTCTTCATCCTTGTCAAATTCAAATCCTCTAGCGATTAGATCCTCTACCACCAATAAAGAGTTGCGGCTAAGAATCTCCACCGCCTTTGGATCGCAAAGTCCAGCTCCTGCAGCCAAGGTGTCTTGGATATGGCTTGGAATATCCTCCTCATCTACCGCTGTAGCCACCCCCCCTTGGGCATAAAAGGTATTGCATTCCCATACCGGCTCTTTAGAGAGCATCAAAACTTTCTTGTCCGCAGGGATATTTAAAGAGGCGTACAACCCCGCAATACCCGCCCCTACGATAATATAGTCATACATCAACGATGAACCTTTTGGGTTTTTTGCGGCTTGTAATAAGGATCGGCCTTGTACCCACACCCACTAAAGCCAAATAAAAGTGTTATAATTACGATATGAAACAACCATCTCATATTTTTTCCCATATTTTTTCCAATATCCAAAAATTTCGTGAGCAAAAATGCTTTCAAAAGCTCCTCTCACTTTTGCCGCCATCAATGCAAAAGCGGATTTTGTATATCTACAAAAAAGGAGAGACCCTCTACTTCGTTCTCGCCCATCCGGGATTTTTGATGGAGTTTAATTATAATAAAAAACATATAAATGAGGTATTAAATCTTTTGAGCAAACGTTTTAAAGCTTGCGAGGATATCAAAATTTCCCACATTAAAGCCTATCACAAATACATACCTCCCCCTCCTCCCAAAAAACCAAAACCCATTCAACGCTATAAAGAGCGAGCCTTGGGAGAGTTTGAGATAGCTACCAAAAACGAAGAGTTACAAAAGATTTTTGAGCAAATACGCCAAAGGATACGGGATAATGCTCAAAAGTAAGATCCAATCTCTGCCCGATCGCCCCGGGGTGTACCAATTTTTTGACAAAGAGGGACGGCTTTTATATATTGGTAAAGCCAAAAATCTCAAAAAGCGGGTAAAAAGCTATTTTCGTTTTCAAAATAGACTCTCCCCAGCTCCCAATCTTAGCCCAAGAATTTTTAAAATGGTCACGCAAGTGGCTAATCTTGAATATATCGTGGTCCAAAACGAAAGCGACGCACTCATATTAGAAAATTCTTTAATCAAACAGCTCAAACCAAAATACAACATTTTGCTTCGAGACGACAAAACGTATCCATACATCTACGTTGATTTTGACGAGCCGTTTCCTAGACCCCAAATTACTAGAAAAGTGCTCGGAGGCAAAAAAGTCAAATACTATGGCCCCTTGCCAAGCGCAGCCAAAGATATTCTTGATTCTATCTACGAGCTCTTCCCTCTTGTGCAAAAAAAGAGCTGCGTCAAGGGCAACAAAGCCTGCCTTTTTTACCAGATGCACAGATGTCTAGCTCCCTGTGAGGACAAAATTGACCAAAAGTCCTATCGCAAAATCTTGGAGGAGGCGCTCGATAATATCCATAATAAAAAACTTTTAATACAAAAACTGGAAAAAAAAATGGAAGAGCTGGCTCAACAACTACGATTTGAAGAAGCGGCAAAACTGCGAGATAGAATAGAGCGCATACGCTCCATCGAGCTCATAAGCCAAATCGATTTGGCCAAAATAGAAAATCTTGATATCTATGCCATAGAAAAAGAACAAAATAAAGCCGTGCTTGTGCGAATGTTTATGCGAAAGGGTAAACTCGTAGCCAGTAGTTACGATACTTTTGATTTTGATAATCACAAAGGATTTGACATCGACGAAGCCTACAAACGGGTGCTCTTGGGATTTTACGACCACGATAGGCCTTTGATCGCATCTACCATCCTCCTTGCTCATGCAGTAAAAGAACAAGAGGAGATAGAGACGCTATTGAGCCAAAAGTTTGGCAAAAAGATAAAAATCGTACATCCTAAAAGAGGAGAAAAAGCCAAGCTTACACGACTTGCCCTCCTCAACGCAAAAGAGATTTTGGCCAAACAAAAACCCCAAGACCCTATTTTAGACGAGCTTAGACAACTTTTTCATCTCCAAAACAAACCCCACCGCATTGAGGCGTTTGACAACTCCCACACCTTTGGCTCCCAGCCCGTAGGAGCGATGATAGTCTATGAGGGGGGATCTTTTGACAAAAGCGGCTATCGCCACTACAATCTCAAAACTATAGACGAATATGCCCAAATGCGAGAGACTCTCACAAAACGCTGTGAGAGTTTTGCCCAAAATCCTCCGCCGGATATGTGGCTCATAGATGGAGGCGAGACTTTGCGCTCTTTGGCCGAGAATATCGCCAAAAGTTTTGGCGTGGATATAGATATAGTGGCCATCGCTAAAGAGAAAAAAGAGGCAAAAGCCCATAGGGCCAAGGGTAAAGCTTGCGATCTGATCTATACCAAAAATGGGATTGTACGCCTTGCACCCAGCGATAAAAGGCTGCAATTTTTACAGCGCCTAAGAGACGAAGCCCATAGATTTGCCATCACTTTTCATCGCAAACAGCGTACCAAAAAAGCTAAAGAGATAGAGCTGCTCAAAATTAAAGGTATCGCAGAAGCAAAGGTGCGAAAACTTTTAAACTTCTTTGGCTCTTTTGAGAGAATACAAGAGGCTTCGATAGAAGAACTCCGTGCGGTTTTAAGCGAAAAAGATGCAAAAAACCTTAAAAAAATCTACAATTAATTCTTTTTATGCCATAATATAATAAATTCTTGTGGCAAAAGGTCAATTAGGTGGTATTGTACGATCATCATAAAAGAATCTTGGCAATCAGCGACCAAACTTTGGAGATGCTAGGGTACCAATCCGTTGAAAAATTTCGACAAGAAATTTATGATATCGCTCAGCTTTTTGTCAAACGCCCCGGATATCTCCATGAATTTCGCAGCTTTCACTGGATCGACTATGTACTAACCAACGCCACCGTCACCCATCGCACTATCTTGCGTACCAAAACGGGTAAGGAGATAGAGACCTTTGTCAACGTCAATCAACTAACCTCTATAAAAGATATGCTCTCATACTATCTTGTGACATTTGAGTTTAATACCTGTAGTGATTGCGATTTTAACCATATCTCTCCTATCCAAGAACAGACCCAAACACCCACTAAAACCCAATCCACTAAAAAAAAGGGTCATACCCAAAAAGAGACGCAAAATAGAGCTACGGACAAACTGCCTC
>JALWCE010000029.1 GCA_027036935.1 Nitratiruptor sp.
ATATTAAGAGAGTGCGAGCCTCAAGTTATTGAACTTGCTAAAAGAGCGGCAAAGGCGATCGGTATAGAAATTGCCGGGGTCGATATCATCTATGATAGAGCCAACGATCGTTATGTCGTGCTTGAGGTCAACGGCATCCCCGCTTTTGCCACTCCAGAACAAGAAGAGTTGGGCTTGGATTTTAACGATAAGAAAATAGAAAAGATCGTCAAGCTTATTGATAAAAGGATACATGAAAAAAAGGGAAGAAAATGAAAAAGAAAAAATTGCCAAAGATCGGTTTGCTATATCTCGATTATGTCCTACGATTTTTTGATAAGAGTAATTTTCGAGGCTGGCCGGATAAGATTGAGACTGTTACATACCATTGGCAGGGTGATGAAGAGCGATTCATCAAAGAAGTGAAGAAAAAGAAGATAGATGTGCTTATTGGCAATATCCCTGCTACTGCTTACGAAACTTTTCGCAAGATTGCGAGGGAGTTGCCCAATGTACGTTTTATTCCCTCTCTTGATGCCCAGTTTGCCAATAAATCTAAAGAGAATGTAACGAGATTTTGTTGGAAGTATAACATCCCTGTACCCAAGACCTATATCTTTTATGACAAAAAAGAGGGGATAGAGTTTTTGAAAAATACAAACTATCCCAAAATTATTAAACGAAGCTATGGACCTAGTAATTATGGGGGATATTATGTTCATAAAGTTGATAGTTATGAGGAGGCTAAAGAGCTGCTTGAGTCAAAAAAATATTGTCCAATTTATGTACAAGATTTTGTACCTATGAGTGCCGATATACGAGTGATGCTTATCGGTCATAAGCCCGTTTGTGCCTTTTGGCGGCGACCTCCAAAAGGGCATTGGCTCACCAATACCAGTCAAGGGGGAAGTATCGATTATCAAGATGTGCCAGAAGGTGTGCTGGAGTTAGCGGTTAAGGTAAGCAAAGCGGCCAATGCAGAATACTGGGCTTGTGATATAGCTGTAGGTAAAGAGGATGGAAAGTATCGTATTTTAGAGTGTGCTACTGCTTTTGCCGCGTTTCCATATATTAGGGATTGGATAGGTCAGTATTTGATGTGGAAGTTGAGTGAAGGCCGCTTTCCTAAGCCAAATATTCCTATTTACAATTGGGAGGAGCTTGGTAAAATCGATCCAAGTTTGCTGCGTACTATGCGCTACATTACTTTTGGGCGATATACGCCAAGTTTTGACGGGGAATATTTTATAAATCGCCAAAAGGTGGATGAAAGTGGGGTGGTGCATCCTATTTGGGAGTTGGACGAGCGTTTCCCTATGCTGGGTACCGAGGATCGAGATTACGAGGAGTGGCCTAGTGAAAAGTGGGACTTTACCAAAAAGTGTCAAAACTTTTGGAGCTCTAAACAAGAAGTCCAAGCAAAGGAAGAAGGAGGAGAAGAACATACCTTTATAGAGCCACAGGATGCTGAGCCCTTAACGCTTCAAGAAGAAGAGATCGTCGAGTTTGTGCAAAATGTATTAGGTAAAAAGAGAGCCAAAAAAATTTTAGATCAAATTGATGCGTACAACATAGCTTATGCTTTGGACAATGATCCAGATTCCCTGCTTCAAGTTAAAGGAATCAAAGAAAAAAGATTAAAAAAACTTCTTGATGCTTGGCAAGAATTAAAAAAGGAGCGCTTTGAAACATCAATATAGATCATATGAAGAGACTCTCTCTTTTTTAAAAGAGATGGTCAAAAAATATCCCCATCTTATCCGTATCCAATCAATTGGAAAAACATGGGAAAGCAGAGATATTATCCTTGCTACCGTTTCATTTGATGTAGAATTTGCCGATCTTAAGCCTGCACTTCTTTATACCGGTACAATTCATGCAAGAGAGTGGATCGGTAACGAGTTGGCGGTTGCTTTTATAGACTATTTGCTAACAAATCACCAAACTGATCCTCGTGTTGCTTCGGCTTTGGCCAAAAATACTCTTTATATTGTACCGGTACTCAACCCAGACGGTTTTGAATATAGTCAGACCCACTACTCTTTTTGGCGTAAAAACCGTCGTAAAAATCCAGATGGAAGCTTTGGTGTGGATCTTAATCGAAATTTTAGT
Organism: Nitratiruptor sp.; assembly: GCA_027036935.1. Taxonomy (GTDB): domain Bacteria; phylum Campylobacterota; class Campylobacteria; order Campylobacterales; family Nitratiruptoraceae; genus Nitratiruptor. Next base: position 2,092 of record JALWCE010000029.1, read on the forward strand.
GTCGGTTGGAGTAAATCCTCTAATCCCTCTTCTAATGTATATGGAGGTCCTAGTCCGTTTAGCGAGCCAGAAACAAAAGCAATAAAAGAGTTTGTGGATACTCATCCAAATATTACGATAGCGCTCGATTATCACTCCCAAGGCAATGTTTTTTTTCCAGCTCATAAGTTCAATCATGAAGCAGAAATCGAAGGCACAGACCTAAATGTCTTATGTGCTAATATGAATTTTGAGATTGAAAAAGTTACGAGTCGACGTTATGGTATTCATAGAGGTAAACCACCTACTAAACTTATTAGTGGCAGTGGAAGGGAGTACTACTACTCCAAGGGTATTTTGGCTGCGGTAGTTGAGGTTGGGACCAAAAATATCCCAGATTATTTGCAAAATATGAGTGAATCCATTCACGAAAATATCCCGGCTTTGCTCTACGCTTTGGGTGAGGCACACAACTATTCACAAAATACACCGCCACGGGTAGAAAACTTTACTCTTAAGGAGTATGCGAGCAATTGTGTAGAACTTATATGGGAATATGACAAAGAGGCCTATCCAAATGTCTATTTTGAAATTTATCGTAATGAGAAACATAAAGAGGCTTGTAAGGAGCCCAGTCTCATTGCTACTACTTCCAATCTTTTTTTTAAAGATACCGATCGTTCTAGCGGTAAGCTCTATTTTTATTACATTCGTCCAGTCGATCCTCTTACGAAGCAAAAAGGTCCATATGCTCCACAATTAAAGATGATGACCGATCTTGAACGAGATGAGTTTTTTCGCAATATCTTCCCAGCTCCCAAACAAATAGGTTATGTGGCTCAAAAATCAACTAAAAACAAAGAGCATTTTGGTAAAAATTCCCTTTTTGTGGGCGTCAATAAAACGCTAGGTATCAGCTATGGGGTGATGAAGATAAACTTGGACTCCATTCCACCAAACGCCATCATCAAGGAGGCTCATATTAGCCTTTATCCTCTTAATAGAGTCAATGTCAAAATAGAGAAGTACGGTGAGTGGGGAATTAGTCTAATTGAAGATGTGGAGGATTTGAGTGATTTTCAGCAAATTCATAACGCTAAGGTCATCCAAACCCTTGGTCAGACAATTCCTTCTCAAAAGCTTACCCAAGGTATCTGGAAAACTTGGGAGCTCAATGAGTATGAGCGAAAGCTTTTACAAGAGCGGCTTAAAAAAGGTGATGTCCTCTTTCGTCTCCAAGGCCCAACGAAATTACCTTTAGGAGCCGATTCTCAGATGATGATGTTTGATATTGGCTATGGACCTTTTGGCGGAGGGATCCACTATCGCCCACATCTAGATATCAAATATACACTTCCTCCCGTAGAGCTTGAAATGGAGCCCTTGCGGCTTGCTACTATCGCTCCTGAAGGGATAGAGATGGATACTCTTTCATGTGGTTATGACGAAAAGGGAAATGTAGTATATGGCTATATGGAATTTGATCTAGAGGCTTTGCCTGAGCCTGATCGTACTGTTATTACCAAGGCCTATCTTAAAATTCAAAGTCCCGGGATCAAAAAAAGCGGTGAAGATATTCGTTACTTGGTAGAATTTGTTGATCTTAAAGAGCTCAGTTATGAACAAATCCAAAATCGTAAATCTTTAGGATTTATAGATTATGAAGTGAGTGAAGAGGATTTACAAAATCAAAGTGTCAACTATTTTTTGTTCGATAGGGCTAGCAAAGAGGAGCTAGAGGAGTGTCATGCCAAAAGAAAGCCGGTTGGCTTCATTATCCGCCCAACTCTTGCTAGTGAAGCCAAAAATCATCTGATCAACTGGTATGATAAAAAAAGCCCTAATGTGGTGAAATTGGTTATTAAATATATTAAAAGACGCAAATTTCCCGTAGCTCCTGTGCAAAATCTCAAGGCCAGTATTGAAAAAGGGATGGTCAAACTGACCTGGCAAAATCCAAAAGATCCAGACTTTCGGGGTGCTTATGTGGTGCGTAACCGCTTCCACCCACCTAAAAATCCACAAGATGGGGTCAAGCTCTATGCTGGTAAAGATGAGTATACGTATGATAACTTTGGCAATCCCAAAATTGCCAAGTACTACGCCATCTTCACCTATGATGATGTACCAAACTATAGCGAGCCCGTGATTT
>JALWCE010000030.1 GCA_027036935.1 Nitratiruptor sp.
TGAAGCTCTCTTTATCGGTTCTAAAACTAAAAGGGATCGGCTCCTCATCCCCTGGCTGGATCTCCATCTTGCCAAAGTCTATCGTCTTCGCATCGATTCTGGCACACGTTCCCGTTTTGAGCCGGCCGAGGGTAAGTCCCAGCTCTTTGAGTGAATCGCTCAAGGCATTTGAGGCAAACTCGCCGGCACGCCCCGCCTCTTGGCGGATCTCTCCGATATGGATAAGGCCCCTTAGAAAAGTGCCGGTAGTGATGATAATCTTTTTGGCGTGGTAGATATTGCCAAGACTTGTACGCACTCCTATTGCTTCGTCACCTTTGGTCAAAATCTTCTCCACCATCTCTTGACGCACTTCTAGATTTGGTGTATTTAACACAATAGTGCGCATATGGATGCGGTAGCGATCCATATCGATCTGGGCCCTGCTGCCTCGCACGGCCGGCCCTTTAGAGGCGTTGAGGATACGAAACTGGATACCCGTCTTGTCTGTCGTAAGTCCCATCTGTCCGCCAAGAGCATCGATCTCTTTGACCAGATGGCCTTTGGCCAGTCCTCCAATGGCCGGGTTGCAGCTAGCAGCCCCAATCTGTTCGGCCAAGATAGTGATCATAAGCGTTTTCATCCCCATTCTGGCACTGGCCAATGCCGCTTCGATACCCGCATGACCACCACCTATTACGATCACATCATATTTCATCTTTTTCCTCTTTAAGCTATAATTTGGCTATTTATACAATACTCCAAATCAAAAATCAAGGCAAGAGGTGTTTACCGGACTTATCAAAGAGATCGCCAACGCAACCCATTTTGACGGGCAAAAACTTCGCCTCAAAGCGAAACATCGACCAAATATCGGCGACTCCATCGCCGTCAACGGAGCGTGTCTGAGCGTTATTAGAGTGCATACAGATGGCTTCGAAGTGGAGCTAGGAGACGAGACCAAAAGAGTCGTAGCCATAGAAAACTACAAAGGCCCAGTCCACATGGAGCCTGCCATGCGTCTAAGCGATAGGTTAGAAGGTCACATCCTTCAAGGCCATATCGACTGTGTAGGCACCATTATCAAAATCACGCCCGGTCGCAACTCCACCGACTTTTTCATCCGTATTCCAAAAGAGTATATCAAATTCGTCATCCCCAAAGGAAGCATCGCCGTAGACGGGGTGAGTCTGACGATCAACGAAGTGCATGAGGATCATTTTCGCCTTACAATCATCCCCATCACCCTCAAAAAAACACTTTTTGGCAGATATTCGGTTGGCCGTAGAGTCAATATCGAGACCGATATGTTCGCCAGGTATCTTTACTATCTTTTCAAAGAGAAAAAAGAGATGAGCTGGGAAGAGATAGAGCGAATCCAAGCACTTTTTTAAGGAGAAATATGAGACTTTTTTTAGGCTCTTTTGCCAAACTCGAAAACTATGGGCTCATTAAAAACCGATTCTCGTTTATGCAAGCTAAAGGGGTTGAAGAGCACAATCTGCATCTTACCTACCTCTTTTTGGGTGAACGGCCAGAACCTTATACAATCATTGATAAACTCGAAAGGATAGAGTACGAAAAAAGGGACATTCCCCTTTTTGATCTGGGCTTTTTCGGTCATCCTCCAAAAGTACTCTTCACTAAAGTATCAGATGAAGAGGTAACAAAACTTCATACACAAATAGCGAGTAGACTCCATATAACTTCCCCTCACCCTTTCGTACCCCATGTGACGCTTTGTAGGATAAAACGTGTCAATGGATTTTCAAGATTTATCGAAACGCTCAAAGAGTTTGAAAACCGGCAAATAGGTATTTTACATCAAAAATTGCATCTCATAGAAAGTATTCTCACCCCACGAGGGCCCAAATACAAAATCATCCACACCTTTTAGGGTCGTAATGTACCGCTAGCCACAAAGCGCCTTTGGTAACGCTTGTGAGCGAATGGGGAGTATTGGCCGGGATATAGAGAGTATCACCGGCTTTAAGCACAATCTCTTGGCCACTCATCGCAAGTTTCGCTTCCCCTTGCAAAAGAACCACCCATTCATCTTTATCATCGCAAAACTCTTTGGGCTCCTCTAAAGAGGCGCTCACTATCCTTATAATCTCTAAAGAACCTCGTTTGTGCAGCGTTTTAAAATGCTCCCCTTTTTGGGGTTGAATAAAATCAAAAAGATTCATTCTTTGAAGTCCTCTTCACTAAATTTCTCCACCTGATAAACCAAAATCTTTGGATGATACTCTAAGCAGTTTGGCGGAAGTCCCGCTTTGACACACAGATGGGCAAAAAAGCTATCAAAGTCTGGCAGCTCCTCCCAAACCTGGGGCAAAAAGGTGGCTTGATGGCCATCAAGCTGCAATACTACACCATCCACACCTGGTCGGATCTTTTTTCGAAGATCTTCGATATCTTTGTACTCCAAGGGCTTTGGCTCGCCAAGTATTGAAATCTCGATGGTTATTTTGTCAAACTCTTCTGGGCTCAAAGGGGGAAATCTAGGATCACCAAAGGCCGCCGCTTTGGCGTTTTGAATCAAATCCTCAATAAGAGGTCTGTGCGCTACAAGCGATCCGATACAACCTCTTAGAGAACTGCGCTCATTGATAGTTACGAATACGGCACCCGGCTTGGCAAGCTGAGGATACATCTGTATAAGGCGCTCTTTTACCTCATCGGTAAGCTCTTTGTGCCCAATCAACTCCTCTTTAATGGCAATACGCGCAATATTGAGCATAATTTGCTTAAGTTTATCATCAATCATTCTTAGCTCCTTTTAATCCTTTTAAAAGATCTACAACCCCAATTACTCACTTTTTCATATTGTGCCACGCAGATACTGATACATACCTTATTGCTTTTTGTCCCGTAAAGGTTTGCTTGTAGAGCGTTTAGCTTTTGCCTCCATATCAATAGGAGGCAAAGGCAACCTCTTTTTAGAAGCTATCGTCATCTTTTTTATCCCCTCTACCAAAGGCTCATATACAAAAAAGCCGGCTTGTGCGAGCGCCAGACGCACGGGAGTGGCAATAGAGTAGGTAGTCAACACCATATCGTCGCTCGTAACGGCGTAGAGGTCTTGAAAATACTCTAATGTCCAAAGCCTTGGATTTTTCTTGGGGGAAAAGGCATCTTGATAGACGACATCGATCTCCTTAACTTTTTTCACATATTCTCGAGCATCTTCTACCCGTAACTCTATCGATATGTTAGAGCACTCATATTTTCCATGCTCTATGAGCTCAGATAGTACGGGAACAAAGGGTTTTAGGAGCTTTGGATAAGAAAAATTAGGAAGAGTCTTTAAAAGATGCGCATCAAGTTCTGGAGAGAATATCTCTAAGGATCGGACCCTGTTTTGTTGTGAAAAATGGTACAGCGTGGCCAAAGTATTAAATCCAAGACCAAAACAGATATCTAAAATCCGCAAGTGCGACTTGTGCGTCAATTCAAAAGCGGGCTCCACATGCTTTTTAAGAGCTTCCCTCAACGCTCCATCTTTAAGACTATGATAGCACTCTCCATACTCTTTGGAATAGAGCGTATAGCTACCATCGGCACTTTGGCGCCACTCATATTTTCTATCAAGCTCCATAGTTTTAAACTATCTCATCTAGTTCTTTAAACATCATCGCTTCCACAATCTCCTCAATATCCATCCCCGGCATCGCCAAAAGAGCCCTCGCTCCTATCTCATAAGCCATATTCAATTCCTCATCTTTATCCGGGGTGATTATATAATCAAAAAAAAGAGTATCGATCCTTTCAATAAACTCCAAATTTTCTATCTGCATCCCCTCCCCCAGCTCTAATAAACCAAAGAATTTGGCATTTTTGAGCGTAGTTACTACAGACTCTATACCCTCCACATTTTTTACCGGTACTACGATCTTCATCAAAGTCCTAGTATTTCTATATTTTTTGGATCCACATCGCATCGATGCGTATCTATAGCACTTGGATTAAGAGCTAGCTCCTCATTATTCATGATCCCTATTCCACTTTGAACCACATGATTGGCAATCTTTTGAGCTTCATTGAGTGAGTGCATATAGCAGCTTCCGCACTGATAGATATTGAGTTCTGGAATCTCTTCGATACTTTTAATGGCCAAAATATCCCGCATACTCTTCTCCCAAGCCTGCGCTACATCCAACTCATTTGGCTTCCCTATAAGGCTCATATAAAATCCGGTGCGACAACCCATAGGAGAGATATCGATAATCTCTATATCTTCGCTATTTAAATGCTCCCGCATAAAACCGGCAAAAAGATGCTCTAACGTATGAGTCCCCTTTTCGCTCATAATCTGTTTATTGGGTTTACAAAAACGAAGATCAAAAACACGGATATCATCACCTAAAGGTGTCCTCATCTCTTTGGCCAAACGTACGGCAGGTGCAGGCATTTTAGTGTGATCTACGAGAAAACTTTCAAGTAAAGGCATCTTCTATCCTTTTTGATACATTAGAATTGTTTAATTAGAAGTTGTCGATGATGGCGTTACCACCCATTTTTTGAGCAAGGAGGACATTTTGAACAGCTTTGAGAATGATATTGTCTGAATCCAAAGACTCTTTACAAGCCGTTCCTATCGATATTTTGGCATGAGGGTAGTTTTGCTCAAGCAAAAAGAGTATCTTATTCTCCACTTTTGCATGAGAATCTGGTCTATTGGCAAAAAAGAGCAAAGCGTAGTAGCTCTCGTTTATTTTTATGAAACGATCGGCACATCTCGTATTTGATTTGACCAATTGAGAGATATCACTTCTATCATCCATATGAATAAGCATCAGGCAAAAAGGAAGCCCGTATCTATTTGAGATACACTCAAAAGAGCGGGCTTCTTCTTGCAGTTTTGCCTTGATGGTGGAGTAGATATAACTCAAATCAGACTCCGGCCTCTTCTCGTTTTTGTAGATACTCCCATCTTGCATCCACAGCTTTTTGCCATAGATCGATGATATGGCGATTTTCCGGCTTGAAAAGGTGGCGAAATCTTGGCTGAGCCGCCAGATACTCTTCTACGGGAATCTTCTTTTTGGGTCGATAGGTGATATTGAGCTTGGTACTATAGATGATACCATGCTCATCTCGCTCGTTGATGATCTCATACAAGGGCCAAACACAGCTATCGACTCCTAGATCGCTCACTTCAATCGTATCTTCTGGAGCATGTTTCCATTCGGTGGTACACGCACTTTGAGCGTTGATGTAGACTGGACCGTTGACCTCAAAACCTTTTTGTACTTTTTTGACCAGATCTTTCCATTTACTAGGACTCACCTGGGCTACATATGGAGCCCCGTGATCGGCCATGATCTCTACCATGCTCTTTTTCATCATCTTCTCACCATAACTCACACTTCCAGCCGGACTGGTAGTGGTACTTGCTCCAATAGGCGTCGAAGAGCTTCTTTGACCTCCGGTATTGGCATAGACTTCGTTGTCAAGACACACATACATGAAGTTATGCCCTCGCTCAAAAGCACCGCTTAGAGATTGAAATCCAATGTCGTATGTCCCGCCATCCCCGGCAAAAGCGACAATTTTGGGCTCACGCCCCTCATCTACCATCTTTTGGGTAGCAGGCGGGAGTTTACCCTTTTTCTTCATCACCTCATAGGCCGCACTGATGGTAGCCGCGGCCACGGCTGCGTTTTCAAAACCGATATGAAGCCAACTCACATCCCAACTCGTCTTTGGATAGACGGCCGTACATACCTCCAAACATCCCGTAGCGGTGGCTACGATGATAGGATCGTCAGTGGCGTTGAGAACTTCGCGCACGATAATGTTGTGAGCACACCCCGGACACATAAGGTTTGCGCCCTCAAACCGGTCATTGGAGAGTGAAAACTCCTTGAGATTTTTGATCTTTTTTACCATAATTTCCCCCTCTTAATAAAACGATAGCTTCGGTCCTCTCAGACCCAAGAACTGCTGCAGTGGTACCACGGCTTCGCCAGCTTTGGCACATTTATCCAAATCTTCATAGACCTCTTTGAGCATATTGATGGTAGTATCTCGTCCACCAAGACCGTAAATATAGTTGAGTACCACAGGCTTTTTACCCCCGGCAAGCAATGCGGCCGAAATCTCGTTAAAAAGCATTCCAAAAGTTCCACCCGGCGCGCTTCTATCAAGGGTCGCTACGGCTTTGACATTGCTTAGAACCTCTTGTACCTCTTTAAACGGAAAAGGTCTTAGGACTCGAAGACTTACCACCCCGGCTTTAATCCCCTTTTGTCGCATCTGATCGGCTGCAATCCTAGCGGACTCCACAGTAGTGCCAAGAGCGAATATCGCCACATCCGCATCATCCATCTTATATGTATAGACTGGAGTATACTCTCTCCCCGTTCTATCCTTAAATTCTGCAAAAACTTCGTTGATAGTCTTCATAGAGTTCATCAAGTCGTTATGCTGTCTCGCTTTATGCTCAAAATGCCAATCCTCTTCGGTCTGCACCCCGTGAGTCACTGGGTTAGCCACATCGAGCATGGAGTTGACAGGCTTAAATTCTCCTACAAACTCTCTCGCCTCTTCATCTTGGAGGGGTCGTACGTTTTGGGCCGTATGGGAACAGATAAAACCATCTTGATGCACCATCACCGGCAATCTAACATTGAGATCCTCGCCTATTCTAAAGGCCATAAGCGTCAGATCGTACGCCTCTTGAGGATTGTAGCTACACAGATTGATCCAGCCAGCATCTCGTCCTAGATACATATCGGAGTGATCCCCGTTTACATTCAAAGGCGCGGCAAGAGCGCGGTTGACTACAGTTAGAACTATCGGCAAGCGCATACCGCTGGCTTGATAGAGTACTTCCACCATCAAAGCAAATCCTTGAGAGCTCGTAGCGGTCGCCGCTCGCACACCCGCGGCACTTGCCGCCACACATCCACTCATCGCCGAGTGTTCAGACTCTACCATAATAAACTCTCCATCCACATATCCATCAGCCAAAAATTTGGAGTAGTTTTGGACAATGGGCGTCGAAGGAGTAATAGGATAGGCCGCTACGATATCGATATCGGCCTGCCGCAGTGCATGGGCGGCAGCCATATTGCCATCCCAAACTTCCACTTCATTGAGTTCATACTTTTTTGCCATCGGCTATCCTTTATTTCTTTTCTTCTTTTTTGGGCCACATAGCCAAAGCTTCTTGATTATCCATATGCTCAGGAAACATCAAAAGCGACTTTGGATTGGTTGGACACACCTCCACGCAGATACCGCATCCTTTACAATGCTCATACACTACGCCTATCATCTTCTTATCGCGACTCAAAATCGACATATCGGGACAAAAAACCCAACAAAACTGGCAGTCTATACAATAGTCTCGATTGTAGACCGGTTTTTCGACACGCCAATCACCCACTTGCCACTCATGGGAGTTCGTAGGTGCGTAGGGTCGCTCTTCCATAGGAATCTCGGCCACATCCTCTACCGGCTCCCTAAACGAAAAGAGCGCAGCACCTGGAAGAAGTTCATCCCAGCCAAGCTCTTTTATCTCTTCTATATCCTTGATCTCTTTTAAATCTTTTGCCATCGCCTATCCTTTAGTGTACTTCGTTGTAGGCACGCTCGATCGCCGCCATATTCGCATCAATAATCTTTTGGGGAAATTTCGACAAAACTTTCTTCATCGCCCCTTTAAAATAATCCAAATCAAACATACCAGAAACTTTCATCAAAGCCCCTAGCATCGGCGCATTTGGAATAGCTCGTCCGATTGTATCGAGCGATATTTGCATACAATCTACTACATAGACCTCTTTGCCCTCAAGCTTTGGCTGGGATTTTATCAACTCCTCTTTGCTCAAGTGCGTCGTAATGATATACTTAGTATTTTCTTTTTCATTTGCCGTAATATCGGCAGTATAGGTAAGCCCCGGGTCGATGACCAAGACATAATCTGGCCGCATAAACTTCTCATGATTGAGAATGGGCTGCTCATCCACCCGATTATATGCAGTCATCGCCGCACCCCTTTTGGCAGAGCCGTAAAACGCAAAGGCCTGAACATATTTTCCAGTATTGGCAACTACGTCGGCTAGACCTTTTGCTCCAGTTACGGCACCCTGTCCGGCTCGGCTGTGCCATCTAATCTCTAACATTGCAAACTCCTCTATCAATTTTGATACTAAATTGTAATCAACCCACTCTTAAATATCTATTAGAGTAATAAGACCAATTATCTCTTATATAAGGTTAATTGACTATTAAGCTACTGTATTACTCCAATTCCTTTTGCCTAATCACCGCTACCGCCTCATAAGCGTTAAAGACTACACGTTTTGCGCATCGAAAAAGCTGCAAAGGTTTCCCATAACCACACTTTAGGGCTATTGAAGCGATACCCGCAGCGTTTGCCGCCTCCATATCTAAACAGGTATCGCCTATCATCCAAGTATGTTCAGGATGAGCTTTTAACCTATGCATTGCTTTAAAAATCGGCTCTGGATGGGGCTTTGGATTGATTACATCTTCACGTCCTATTAGACAGCCAAAGTAGTGCATCAAACTAAAATGTTCCATCAACTCCTTCGAATAGAGCCCCGTCTTCGTGGTCACAATTCCCAAAGTGGCAAACTGGGCCGCCTCCGCTATCGCCTCTTTGGCTTGTGGCAACAAAGTTGTCTTTTGCTTGGAGATTATGCGGTAGCGCTCTTTATAGGTCTGTACATATTTTTCTACATTTTTTTTGATTCCTAGATGAGCGAACATAAAGTCCAACGGATGGCCAATAAGTGCCAAAATATTCTCTTTGGGTGGTGGGTTTTGGCCAAAACGCTCAAATGTATGGTAGAATCCATCAAGTATCGCCTCTGTAGAATCGATAAGCGTACCGTCTAAATCAAAAAGTATTGTTACTCTTTTCATGGTTTAATCCATTCAATCTCGTTGTGCATGATGCCAACAATTGAGGGCTCTACATTCTTTATAGATCGATTGACGGCGGTAATAGAATTGGGAATATACAAAAACAAATAGGGCACATCAGCTACAATGAGACGAAAGATACGGCGATAGAGCTTAGATAGTTTGACCATATTGATAGTACTTTGAGCCTCCTCGATGAGTCTGTCCACCTTAGGATTTTTGTAGCCTACCAAATTGAAGCCTCCAATCTTTGCCGAATCGCTATGCCACAACGGATAGGCATCCGGGGTTAGTCCCAACCCCCAGCCAAGCAAAATGGTCTCAAATTTCCTCGGAGTCACCACCGTATTTAAAAAAGCTTGCCACTCCATCGCCCGAATGCTCACCTCTACGCCAATTTTGGCCAATTGATACTGGATAATCTGAGCGGCATAGAGGCGTAAAGAGTTGTTGGAGTTTGTAGCTATCTCAAATTTCAGAGGATGATTTTGGTCATAACCAGCGGCTTTGAGCAAGGCTTTGGCCTTTTTGAGATCTACTTTTGGAGGTTTGATGGTCGGATCAAAGGCGAAGCTTCCGGGCATAAAGGGACCAGTACAGATACGCCCGTGGGAAAAAAAGAGGATATCGATCAGCTCTTGGCGATCTACGGCTAGACTCAGAGCCTCTCGCACACGCTTATCTTTAAACTTGGGATTTTCGAGATTGAAGCCAAGATAGGTATAACCATGGCTTGGCTGTTCATAAATAGCATAAAAGGAGCGAAAGCTTTGATCTATCTGACGCTCTAGTTGTAATGGAGAAAGACCGCCAACATCGAGCTGATGAGATTTGAGCATCAAAAACTGGGTAGCAGGATCTGGAACAAAATGATAGTACAAACGCTGGATATATGGAGAATGAAGAAAATAGTGCTCGTTTGCCACAAGTTCGATATCGCCCGAGACCTCAAACTTTTTGAGCCGATAAGGACCCGTGCCAATGGGATGCTGATTAAAAGGACTTCGCATGATATCTGGATCATCTTTTAAAATGTGGTAAGGGAGCATCCCTATCATCCACGTCTGCAGCGCCTTAAAATAAGGCTTTTTATAAGTGATACGTAGATGTAAAGAGTCGAGCACCTCTACCTTTTTGACATAGCGAAAATCACTCGCATATGGGGTAAAGACCTTTGGAGAGGTAATAAGACGATAGGTAAAAAGCACATCTTTGGCGCTAAAGGGTTTGCCGTCGTGCCATAGTACATTGGGACGCAATGCCACCCATAGCTTCGTAGGGCTCAAAAACTTCCATTTTTTGGCCAAATCTCCTACAATTTTACCATTTTTATCATATTTGAATAGCCCATTAAATATCCACTGAGCAATCTCTCCACTGGCACTATCGGTAGCGAGGATTGGATTGATCCGACTCGGATTTGCCGAGAGGGCAAGATGGAGTGTAGATGGGTAGAGCATAAAAGGAAAGAGCAGCACAATCAAAATTTTCTTCATTTTCCTCCTTTTTAACGAAATCATAACAATAATTTGATAAACTTTTTCATAAAGGAGCTGACTCTATGGAGATCTTGCTAATAGAGGATGACGAGCTACTGGCCCAGAGTCTCAAAGATTTTTTAGAAAGCGAAGGATTTAAAGTAGATGTGGGATATGACGCAGAAGAGGCCCTTAATCTCACCTTTGATAAGCGTTATGATCTCTATCTTTTTGATATCAACCTCGGAGGTGAGAGTGGCTTGCAAATAGCCAAGGAGCTCAAAGAGGCCGACGATAAAACACCTGTCATTTTCATTACGGCTCTTACCGACTTAGAAAGCATCTCCCAAGCGTTTAATTTAGGGGCGATAGACTATATCAAAAAACCTTTTCACCCTCAAGAGCTTATCTTGCGTATTCACTCTAAATTTGGCAAACCAGAGGATCAAAACACCTTAAAATATGGAGTCATTGAACTAGATTTGCAAAACCGGCTAATCAAAGTCAGAGGAGAGCCCCAAACGATTGGCGAGATACAATTTAAAATCCTCCAAAAACTATTGGAGAATAAAAACTCCATTGTCACCAAAGAAGAGCTTTTGTCCATTATGCGCAATCCATCGGATGTGGCGCTACGGGTGACCATAAATAAACTCAAAAATAGATTTGAGCTTCCCATAAAAAATATCCGCTCTAGAGGTTATATTCTTGAATAGAAGCGAACGTGAATCGCTTTTTAAAAATTTTATTATATTTTTCTTTCTTTTAGAATTCTTGCTTTTGTTTATTTTTTTCTTTTTCTATATTGACAAAAAAAAAGATATCCAAGAACTTCTGCTCAAACGGATGCAAATATGCAGCTATACTTTAAACTGTAAAGATTTTAATTACGATTTTTTTCCCAAAAAACCAAAACTCCTTCCCAATACTCTATACCATCTGGACAATAAGGAGATTTTTGCTCTTTTTCCTATCCCAAACTCCAAAAAATATTATCTCAAAATCTCTTACGATATACGCTATCTCAAAAAGGATATCCAAAGGCTCTTTTGGAATATTGCAGGTATCTTCTTTATAGCCACACTTATCATTATGGGGCTGGCCTTTTTCTTTACTCTATACTCTTTACAGCCCATTCGCCAAGCCCTACATATCAATCAAGAGTTTATTAAAGACATTTTACACGACTTTAATACGCCTATCTCCTCAATGATTTTAAATCTAGAGATGCTTAAAAAAGATTGCCACTCCCCTTTTATCAAAAGAATAGAGCAAAGTATCGATACGATAGTCTCGCTGCAAGAAAATCTCAAACTCTTTTTGAAAAATGTCAAATCAAGTGCCCAAGTTATAGATATGGCTCAACTGCTTTCTGAACGTATTGAATATTTTAAATCACTCTATCCTTCTTTAGAGCTTACTTTGGAGGTCAAAGAACCCTTTACTTTTCAAGCACCCAAAGACTTACTTGTGCGTATTATCGATAATATTCTCTCCAACGCCTGCAAATACAATAAAAAAAGAGGATTTGTCAAAGTAGTACTCGATAATCATATAATAGTTATTGAAGATAGCGGCAAAGGGATCAAAAATAAAAAAAAGGTCTTTGATAGATTTTATAAAGAATCGGATAGAGGTATTGGTATAGGACTTAGTATCGTCAAAAAGCTCTGTGATGAACTCAACATACATATCAATATCCAAAGCGAGTTGGGCAAGGGCACGAAAGTTATTTTAAAATTCCCTCGCACTTAAAGCCAATCGTTTTTAAATCACCGCATAGATCACCAATCTCTTGTCCCACTATCTGCCTAGATAGGAGGGGAGCACAAGAGCGATGAATCACGGCGTAGTGGAGCGGATCTATATAGAGTCCCAACTCCTCAGATTCCAAAGCAATACCGGGGGATTTCGTACTCAGTCGTCCGGCATAAAAAAGAGTAAGATTGTGCTCCAATGCCTTGCCCACAGGCAAAGCTATCTCTTTGGAGGCAATAACTTTTCCATCATCGTAGACCAAAAATTTAACAAGGTCTTTTCCATAGACATCTTTTTGTGTACCTACCAGCTTAGCATCAATGTTAACGAGTAAACAGCTCTCGTTCCCATCAAAATACTTTGCATCTATCTTTAGAGTATGCTCCGCATCGGGCAAAGTGGCGGCTCCTAGAATTATAGAAAAAATAGCAGTATATAAAAATCTTTTCATCATAAAAAGATTATATCCAAATTATTGGACCGCTTCAAATTTATTTCCCTCGGCACTCCAAGCATACACGCCGCCTTGAAGATGCATCGCATTTTTATAGCCCATTTGATTGGCCAAAAAATTTCCCACTGTCGCCGTGCGGCTTCCCGTACGACACACCAACACAAAAGGGGTCTCTTTAGTAGGAACCAGCTTTTGAAACTCTCTCATAAACTTGTCAATATCGTAATTGCCATAGTCATCAAAAAATGTCAAAAGCTTCGATCCCGGCACTACGCCAGTTTGTCGCCACTCCATCGGCGTACGAATATCGATAACCACCGCACCTTCTTCTTGAGCACGCTTGAGCTCTTGGGGGCTAAGATTTTTTAACATATTTTACCTTTGACCAAATATAAAAAGCCGGGCGAAGCCCGACAAAGAGATTAACGTTTGGAGAATTGAGGAGATCGTCGCGCTTTGTGTTTTCCGTACTTTTTTCTCTCTACGACTCGAGAGTCTCGTGTCAAGAGGCCGTGTGGTTTAAGAAGAGCTCGAAAAGCTTCATCCATCTCACAAAGCGCTTTTGAGATACCATGCTTTAACGCATCAGCCTGAGCGGAATAACCCCCGCCAAGTGTTTGTGCTACGATATCTACACTCT
>JALWCE010000031.1 GCA_027036935.1 Nitratiruptor sp.
CCACAGACCCGGCCAACGCCGATTATCTGTTTATTGAGAGCACCTATGGCGATAGAGTGCATAAAAAGTACGAAGAGAGTGTGCGGGAGTTCAAGCAAGCGGTCATCGAGACACTCCATAGAGGAGGAAACGTGTTGATCCCCTCCTTTGCCATAGAGCGCACCCAGCAGCTGCTGTGTATCTTCAAAGAGATGAGCAAAAACGAAGAGCTTCCGCCCCACGCTAGGGTCTATCTCGACTCTCCTATGGGGATCAAAACTACAAAAGTGTATGAAAAATACAAGCATCTACTCTCAGAGCACTGCAAAAAACAGCCCTACCCCTTTGACTTTCCCCAACTTCGCTTTGCCACCACCACCAACGCATCCAAAAAGATCAACACTCAAAAGAGCGGCAACATCATCATCGCCGGAAGTGGGATGTGCAACGGCGGGCGGATCTTACACCATTTCAAACATCGTATTTGGGATCCTAAAAATAGCGTCATCTTCGTTGGATACCAAGCCAAGGGGACATTAGGCAGGGAGATCATAGAAGGAGCAAAATTTATCGAAATTTATGGGGAACGTATCGCAGTACGGGCTCGGATATATACCATCAACGGCTTTTCCGCCCACGCCGATCAAAAGGAGCTGATGGAGTGGGCAAGAAACATCAAAGACGCAAGGACTATCTTTTTGATCCATGGAGAGGAGGAGAAGCAGCGAATTTTTAAAAAAGTGCTCAAAGAGCAGCTACACAAAAAGGTGCATATTGTCAAACAGGGTGAGATTATTCATCTTTAATCCAAAAATAGATAAAATCACATAAAAAAGGAGTGAAAATGAAGAAAGTAGCGATCAACGGCCTGGGCCGTATCGGGAAGATGGTACTATGGCACTATGTGACAAACAAACCCAAAAACGTGGAGATCGTCATCGCCAACGGCGGCAGCGGCACGCCGGAGGATCTGGCATATATGCTCAAATTCGACTCCGTACACGGCAGATTTCCAGCTGAGGTGGAGTATGACGACACCTCGTTGAGCGTGGGCGGACAAAAGATAGAGATCGTCAGCGAACGAGACCCTGAGAAACTTCCATGGAAAGAGAAAGGGATCGATATCGTATTGGAGTGTACCGGTCACTTCACCGATAGAGCGGGAGCTGCCAAACACCTCACTGCCGGAGCCAAAAAGGTGATCATCTCCGCTCCTAGCAAAGATGCGGAGCTGACGATCGTCCTTGGAGTCAACCAAGAGTGGTTCGATACTACAAAGCACGAGGTGATCTCCAACGCTTCGTGTACCACCAACTCTTTGGCTCCCGCCATGAAAGTGCTCGAAGAGAAATTTGGCGTACAAAACGCCAGCGTCACCACCGTCCACGCGTATACCTCCAGCCAAGTGACTATCGACAAAAAAAAGCCGGGCAAACACCGAAGAGGACGAGCTGCGGCTGTCAACATCATCCCCACAACTACCGGAGCCGCCATCGCAACCACCAAGGTGATCCCAAGCCTAGAGGGCAAAATGAACGCCATGGCCCTTAGAGTCCCAGTGCCCGATGTGGCAGTAACGGAGATCGTGGCCACTTTGGCAAAAGATGCCAGCGTAGAAGACATAAACAAAGCCTTTGAGGAGTATATGAACGGTCCTCTCAAAGGTATTTTGGAGATCACCTACGACGAAGTGGTCTCTACCGATATCATCAACAATCCCCACTCCTCCATCATCGACGGCCTCTCTACGCAAGTGATTGGGGGCAATATGGTCAAAGTGCTGGCTTGGTACGACAACGAGTTTGGCTATGCGGGCAGACTCCTCGAACTTGCCGACTATATCGCACAAAGGATGTAGATGAAGCTAATACTCATACGACATGGACAAAGCGTTTGGAACGCTAAAAATCTTTTTACCGGATGGATCGACGTGGAGCTAAGCGAAAAGGGAGAAGCTGAGGCCAAGAGAGCTGGAGAACTGCTCAAAGAGGCTGGACTCTATCCGGCCATCTGCTACACCTCCTATCTCAAGCGAGCCATCCATACCGCCCAGATCGCTTTACGAGAACTTAACTGGGAGCATATCGACGTACTTCGCAGCTGGAAGCTCAACGAGCGCCACTATGGCGACTGGCAGGGCAAAAACAAGGATGAGGTCAAAGCCAAATATGGCGAGGAGCTCTTTTTGGCTGTACGCCGGGGCTACGATACGCCTCCACCTCCTATCGAAGAGAGCGAGCCCGATTTTGATGAACGCTACCCCAAAGATCCCAAATATGACCACCTCCCCTACCGCCCAAAAAGCGAGTCGCTCAAAGATACCAGAGAGCGGGTGATGGAGTATTTTTATGAAGAGATCGTACCATCACTGCTGGTTTATGATACTGTGATGATCGCAGCCCACGGCAACTCCTTGCGGGCACTCATCATGTTTTTGGAAAATATCGCTCCAGAGGATGTACGTACCATCGAAGTGCCCACAGGTACGCCTATTGTCTATGACCTCACTAAAGAGCTCAAAATCAAAGATAAAATTGTCTACACCCACTAAAGTGGAGGGGTGATCCCTCCACGATCTTACCAAAATCCTCTTTAGCCCATCTCCTCCAATTTTTTATAGTGATCCATCAGTTGCTTTCGTACATCGGCAATCATTGCGGGAGTAGCTTTTGGCGATTCGAGCCACTCTACTTTAAAGTCACTTTTTGCCGTATTAAAAGCGCACTCGTTAAGATAAGCGTTGTACTCCTCGATCGATTGACAAATACGCTCTTCTTTAGTTTCGGTATTATGGCATCGTAGCAACCATCCGCCCATACCATTAGGGATGATCTCCGTCTCGATAATCAAAATATCTTGTTCTTGCATTACTTCTCCTTTAGCTTTGCCACACTCTGACCAAAATGCACATATTGCCCAGATTCTACCAAAAGATTGGCTCTATCTCGCTCAAAAAAAAGCAAAACGGTAGAGCCCATCTTAAAATACCCCAAAAGCTCCCCTTTTTTTAACCACAGATTTTCATATTCAAAAATATCAATCTCTTTGGGATGATTGGTCTCTATACGATTCTCAAACACCAGCGTTATCTTCCCTACGTTCAAAGCCCCAACAAGAACGATAAAAAGCTTATAGCCTTGAGGCGTACTACACTCCAAAATCACCCGCTCGTTTTCAATAAACAGATTAGGTTTTTTACGCAAAAACCGTAAATTTACCGGATACAGACGTCCGGGTATATGCACTACGCGCCGCACCTGCAAGTCATAAGGCATATGGTAGCGATGGTAATCTCTTGGAGAGAGATAAAAGTTTATAAATGTTCCATCTATTATCTTGGAACAATCGCACTCTTTGAGCAGCTCGCATACATTGTACTCCATCCCTTTTATCTGCAAAGCCTTATTTTGATGGAGCCTGCCGCACTCCGTAACGAGCGAATCGGTAGGAGATATCACTCCTTCTTCTAATTTTCGCCGTTTTTGCAAACTTCTAGTAAAAAGCTCGTTAAGACTTCGGTAAGCGCTCGGATGCTTAAACTCCTCCATATCCAAATTTAAAAGCTTTACATACGAATAGTTGATAAATCTTTGTATAACAGGATGGAAACGGTGAGCGGCAAATTTACCAAAACCTCTTGAGAGGATATTGGTCACTACTCTTTTTTTCAAACGTTTCCTTTTTTGCTTTGAATTTTAACAAAAATTTGTATATACTCAGGCAAAAATTTGACAAAATTCCAAGGAGAAAAATGCTACGTTTTGCACCAAGTCCCACTGGAGATATGCATATTGGCAATCTTCGCGTGGCGATACTCAACTACCTTGTCGCCAAACAGCGAGGCGAACGCTTTTTAATACGTATTGAAGATACCGATACACAGCGAAACATTGAGGGAAAAGATCAAGAAATTTTAGAAATTTTACAAAAGTTCGGATTAGAATACGACGATGTAGTCTACCAAAGCCAAAACTTCTCCTTTCATCAAAACTTTGCCAAGAAGCTTTTGCAAGAGCATAAAGCTTTCCCCTGTTTTTGTACCTCCCAAGAACTTGAAGCCGAGCGGCAAAAAGCTAAAGAGCACAAACGAGCCTACCGCTACAGCGGCAAATGTGAAAATATCACCCTCGAAGAGGCCACCCAAAAAAAAGAGCCCTTTGTAGTACGTATTAAAAAACCTCACAATCCTATCGAGTTTTATGACCTCATCAAAGGCGATCTTCGTTTTGAACCCAAAGAAGTGGATAGCTTCGTTATTGTACGAGCCGACGGCCGCCCCACCTACAATTTTGCCTGTGCCATCGACGATATGCTCTATGACATCAGCCTTGTGATTCGGGGCGAAGACCACGTTAGCAATACCCCAAAACAGATCCATATCCAAAGGGCACTAGGATACGATAAAAAAATAGAGTACGCCCATCTACCCATCATTCTCAATAGCGAGGGCAAAAAGATGAGCAAACGAGAGAGCGCTTCAAGTGTCAAATGGCTTTTGGAGGAGGGTTTTTTGCCCGAAGCTATCGCCAACTATCTCATTTTGCTCGGCAATAAAACCCCAAAAGAGATCTTTACGCTCCAAGAGGCGATAGAGTGGTTTGATCTTAGCGCCCTCTCCAAGGCTCCGGCTCGATTTGATATGGAGAAACTGCGCTTTATTAATAGAGCCCACCTTGAAAGACTCTCGCCACAAAAGCTGGCTCAAGAGATTGGGATCCATGAGAGTTTAGGAGAACTGGCCAAACTCTATCTTGAAGAGGCCAGTACCCTCAAAGAGCTCAAAAGTAAACTTGACGCCATTTTTGGCCAAAAAGAGTTTGGGGAATTTGAAGAGGAAGCCAATATACTCAAAAATCTCATCCTCTCTATGGAATTGCCAGAAAGTTTTGAGAGTTTCAAAAAGGAGTTGATGGCAAAAAGCGGTCTGAAAGGGAAAAGATTTTTCAAACCTCTTCGGCTGCTGCTCACCGGAGCCCCTCATGGACCGGAGATATCCCAGCTTTATGCAGTACTTAAAGACCATATCAAAGGAATTGTACAATGATAGTCATAGGCACACTCTTACAGGCGTTGGCACAGATTTTACATATGGTGATCAATATCTACATCTGGATTGTCATCATAGCCGCTCTTATTACTTGGGTACGCCCAGATCCGTACAACCCTATCGTGCAGACCCTATATCGCTTGACTGAACCCGTATACGCCTTTGTGCGTCGTTATATTCCTACAGTGATCGGAGGTATCGATCTAGCCCCACTTATTATTATTTTGGCACTGCAGTTTATAGATCTTTTCTTCGTACGGCTGCTTATGCATTTAGCTTATAGGTTGGGGGCTTGAGGTTTCTTTGGCTTTTACTCCCTTTGGCCCTTTTGGCCAAAGAGATCACACTACAATTTTTGGAATCCAAACCAAGAGGATTGGCAAAAGATTACTATATCTGGCGCTTTTTAGATCAAAAAATTACCCCAAAAGAGGCTCAACGGGCTTTAGAGCTGACACAACACGTCAACTACAAAATCCTTCGGCGCTATATCCTCAAAAGCAAAAATCCACACCTTAAAAAGATTGTACGCTGTCTTGGCACCCCATCATACAAACTTTTACAAGTGGATGCAGAGTGTGCGGCTTTGGGAGTGAGTGGATCAAAACTTCTTCGCCTCTCTCCAATCCAAAAAAAAGAGCTCTTTGCCAAACTCGCTCCCTTTCCCAAGGTACGCAAAAAGTACGCCCCTTTTTGGTCCGATGATCCTTATAAAGCCAGCAAAAGTAATCCATACCAATTTTTACGTATATTTTTCCTCTCGGGCAAAAAAAATAGAGCAAAGTTTTTTAATCGCCCCCTCTCCAAAATCTTTATCGCCAAACTCATAAAATCCAAAAGTTTTCCAAGATTCGTACGCTACTGCCTTAGTGAAAAGCTAGAAAGACCCGTCAAATCCTTGTTACGATTTCGTGCCAATAAGCTGGATGCGCAAAGTAGCTTTTTTCTCGCTATCGAAGCGATCAAGCGAGGATTGCCCCACGCTGCGCTTGCGTTTTTACAAAATTCGGAAAAGAAAAGCTACTATCAATCCCATAAAGACAGGGCTAATCTTTGGCTGTACAGACTCACCCATAAAAAAAAGTATCTTGATAAAGTACTGCACTCGTGGGATCTAAACCTCTACGTACTACTCGCATACGAGTGGGCCCATAAACCCTTTACCAACTTTTTCGTCCCAAATCTCAAAGGACGTACCTCTATTAATTTGAGCGATCCTTTCGTAGCCGAGAGATTACGAAAAAACCTCCCTCCCAAAAATGTGGTTGCCTACCGCAATACCCAAAGCCTTTACGCTTTGATACTAGAAAAAGAATCCAATTTCCATCGCCACCCTTTTATTCTTCCCTACACACTCTATCTCGCCGATCAACCAATCTCCCAAAAAGCTTTGATCCATGCTCTTGCCCGTCAAGAGAGCCGCTTTATATCGGGCTCAATTTCACGCTCTTTTGCCTTGGGACCTTTGCAATTTATGCCTTTTTTAGCAAAGCATACCGCCAAAAAGCTAGGAGTTTCGCATTTTGATCTTGATTGGATGTTCAAAGATTCTATAGCCGTAGGTTTTGCCAAGGATCATATACGCTACCTCCAATCCAGACTGCACCATCCCCTTTTGATTGCCTACGCCTACAATGGGGGTATCGGCTATGTCAAAAAACGGGTCGTCCCACTCTTTACAAAATATGATCCCTTGCTGGCTATGGAGCTGGTCAACTACCCAGAGACCAAAGAGTATGGTAAAAAGGTACTGGCCAACTACATCATTTATCGTAAAATTTTAGGCAAACCTATCGGCCTTACTCCTCTTTTGAAAAGACTAGCGCCGTTGAGCCGTAGGCTTTATGGGAAAAGATGAGCGTCAGCTTGGACTTTTTGATTACAGGAAAGGTCACAAGATAAAAATGGTACCAAGGCTCGCACAAGGGCATCTGCTTCACAAGCAGATTCTCCTTATCCAGCTCTTTGAGCGCAAGAGGTTTATGACCATTGAGCCTTAAGCTATAGCCCGGATGAAAAAGCCCGGCTTTTTTGGGATCGTCAAAATCATTATCGATATAGACACGCACAAAAAAGCACTCTTTATCCTTATCGCATCGATGCAACGGATTAAGATATGTGGCAATAATAAGGGCCTTATTTTCTAAAGAGATGGCGATATCCCCTTTTTTGGTATAACGCAACGCTTCCACATACGATTTATCCACGCTAAAGACTCGAAGCTCCTCTTTATGAGCACATCCGGCCAAAAAAGGCAAGAGTAAAAAAAGCAGTATCCAAATTTTTCTCATGGCATCCCCGTTTTTGTTTTTGATTATAGCTAGTCTTAACTTTTTATTGGATAAAATAGCCAATAAAAAAGGGGTGCAGTGAGAAGAGCAGTGGCTTTTACGGGACCATCCAACAGCGGCAAGACCACGATCATAGAAAAAATAGCCAAACGCCTCGTTCCAAAATATCGCATAGCCATTATTAAACACGACCCCAAAGACAAAGCCAAATTTGATGTGGAGGGAAAGGATAGCTACCGCTTTTTCCAAACGGGAGCCGAAGTGGTGGTCACCTCTCCTACACGCACCACCTACTTCTCCCACCGCCCCAAAAAGATCGATGATATTATCAAGATGCTGGGTACTTTTGATCTTTTGATGGTAGAAGGGCTCAAGCACACTCCCCTCCCTCGTATCGGCGTCTTCCGAGGAGCGATCGATCCAGACTACTTAAAATTTGTCCAAGCCGTGGCTATAGACCAAAGCGTAGATAAAGACCAAATCCCAAACCATATCGCTATACTCGATCTTAACGACCCCGATCAAATTATCCAATGGATTTTTAAAAACGCAAAAGAGGTGTAAAATGACCGAAATCATTGAAGCGATTAAACGAAGCGCAAAACGCATAGCCAAAGAGATCCAAACCGCTGACTTTAGCTACCACGAAAGAACAAACGAATCGGGCGAACAGCAGCTCAAACTGGACGTTAGAAGCGACCTTATCATCGAAGAGGAACTTGCTCAAGTCTCCTCCATCAAGCTCCTCGCCAGCGAGGAGAAGAGCGACCCAATCACCATCAATGAAGAGGGCAGATATCTTGTAGGCTACGACCCGTTAGATGGAAGCAGTCTTGTAGATACAAACCTCAGCGTAGGCTCGATTTTTGGTATTTATGAAAAGAGTTTTAACGGGCCCGATCTCCTCGCCTCTGCCTATGTAGTTTATGGACCAAGAGTGGAGCTCGTTACCGCTACGATCAAAGCCGAGCGTTTTATCCTCCAAAAGGAAGAATTTGTCTATTTTCAAGAGCTTAGCCTCAAAGATAAAGGCAAGATCAACGCTCCTGGAGGCACCCAAAAACATTGGTACCCCCACCACAAACAGCTTATCCAAACTCTTTTTGAGGAGGGGTATCGCTTACGCTACTCTGGCGGGATGGTGCCGGACTTGCATCAAATCCTCGTAAAAGGAGGAGGGCTCTTTAGCTATCCGGGTACCACCGACAAACCTTCAGGTAAACTTCGCAAAGTCTTTGAAGTTTTTCCCTTTGCTCACATCTTTGAAAAGGCGGGAGGTCAGGGGATCGACGATCTTGGACGCAGACTTTTAGAGCTGCCCTCTCACGAAGTACATGAGGCCACGCCCTGCTTTTTTGGCTCTATCTACGAAATCCAAAAAGTCAAAGAGTATTATGGACAAGCTTGATCGCTACGAAGCCGCACTTCAAGAGGCTCTTGAGAGGCTCAAAGAGTGCCAAAAACAAAAAAATCTTAAAAGCTGCCTTAAATGCCCAAAAATCTTAGGCTGCCAAATACGCCAGATATACGTCAAAGCAGTCTATGAGAGTATGAACAAAGGCCAAGGGGGCGGATTTGAATTTTAAGGAGAGCAGATGAAAAAACGATATATCACCACACCTATTTACTACGTCAACGATGTACCCCATATCGGGCACGCTTACACCACCATTATCGCCGATAGCGCCGCCAGGTATTTTAGACTCAAAGGCTTGGATACTTTTTTCCTAACCGGCACTGACGAGCATGGTCAAAAGATCGAAGAGGCCGCCAAAAAAAGAGGCAAAACTCCCAAAGAGTACGCCGATGAGATCAGCGCCAAATTCAAAGCTTTATGGGACGAGTTTGAGATCAGTTACGATAAATTTATCCGTACCACCGATCCTGAACACATTGCAGGTGTACAGAAAGCTTTTGAGAAGATGTACCAAAAAGGGGATATCTACAAAGGGGTCTACGAGGGGCACTATTGTATCAGCTGTGAAGCTTTCTTTCCCCAGTCTCAGCTTATAGACGAGGAGTTTTGTCCAGATTGCGGCAAGCAAACAAGTATCGTCAAAGAGGAGAGCTACTTCTTTCGTCTCTCCAAATACCAAGACAGACTGCTTGAGCTCTACCAAAGCGAGGAGAAGTTTGTCTTGCCAAAATCCAAAAAAAACGAAGTGATCCGCTTCGTGGAGTCTGGCCTACAAGACCTCTCCATCACCCGCACCAGCTTCGACTGGGGCATCAAACTCCCCTCCTCCATTAACGATCCCAAGCATGTGATGTATGTCTGGCTTGACGCTTTGCTCAACTACATCACCGCCCTTGGATACGGTACCGATGAGCGCCTCATGCACTACTGGCCCGCAGACTACCATCTCGTGGGTAAGGATATTTTGCGCTTCCATGCCGTCTACTGGCCGGCCTTTTTGATGAGCCTGGAGCTCCCCACTCCAAAGCATATCGCAACACACGGCTGGTGGACCAGAAACGGCCAAAAAATGAGCAAATCCAAAGGCAACGTGATCAATCCAAAAGCGGTGGCAGATGCCTATGGGGTAGAGAATTTTCGCTACTTTTTACTCAGAGAAGTCCCTTTTGGTCAAGACGGCGACTTTAGCCAAAAGGCGCTGATCGATCGCATCAACAACGACCTAGGCAACGATTTCGGCAACCTGCTCAACCGCATCATCGGAATGAGCGGCAAATATTTTGGTTATGAGATCAAAAGCCACGATGTGCCCAAATATCACCAAGAGGAGTTAGAAGAGGTACAAAAGATCCTAGAGGCTCTTCCTGCGCTTATTGAAGATATGAAATGGCACAAGTTCCTCGAAGAGCTGTGGCAAGCTCTAGGGGTAGCCAACAAAGCGATCGATCGCCATACACCTTGGAGCAAAATGAAAGAGGGTAAAGAGGACGAAGCGATGGCCCTCGTGGCTTTAGTAGCCAATATATTGGCCAAAGTGGCGCTGATGCTCCATCCAGTGATGCCAAAAACCACCCAAACAATAGCTCAAGCTTTGGGATTTAGGATCAATCCAGAAAGTTTTGCCAAATATATCGATCAATCACAGCTTTTAGAGGATTTTCATATCCAAAAAGTCCCCCCTTTGTTTCCAAAAATCGAAGAGCCTTTAATGGTTGAGAAAAAAGAACCTCCCAAGGAGCCTAAAAAAGAGGAGTCCCTCATCACTATCGAGGAATTTTTCAAAACACAAATCAAAGTGGGTACTATCAAAGAGGCCGAGGAGCTACCAAAGAGCAAAAAGCTGCTCAAACTGATGGTGGATTTGGGAGAGGAGCGTCCCCGGCAGATTATCGCTGGCATTAAAGAGTATTATGCTCCTGAACAGCTCATTGGCGAACAGGTTTGTGTGGTCGCTAATCTCAAGCCCGCCAAACTAATGGGACACATAAGCGAGGGAATGATCTTGGCGGCCAAAGATGAAAACGGCCTCACCCTTGTCGCTCCTAAAACCCGTACAAAAGAGGGTACGCCCGTCAAATGAGACTCGACAACCTCGTCTCTTTGATCGGAGGCGAACTCCAAAACAGCCCCTCCATCACTCAAATTTGTTCGTTTAGTTTTCGCCCCCAACAAGTACGTAGAGGAAGCCTCTTTTTAGTCCAAGACCCATCCCAAATAGACGAAGCGATAAAAGCTGGAGCCTACGCTCTTGTCTACGATAAACCTCTGAGGATAAAAGACAAAGAGATCGCATGGATCAAAGTACCCGACCTCCACACGGCGGCTCTTCGCCTCGTGCGATTTTTACTCTTACAATCTCAAATACCCGCCGTAGGCGCAACCCCTTTAGAATTGGATTTGGCCAAAGCCCTCTTTCACGATAAAAAATTCCATATATTTACCAATCCTTTTACCACGCTGCACATTCTCCAAGAGCGGCGGGCCAGACTACTTCTTTACCCCGCCCACCTAGAAGCCCTCCGCCTCAATACCCCCTCGCTCCCCACCATCCATATCCACCTTACCCAAAGCTACCTTTTTGAGAGCTCTTTTATATTTGAAGATCGTCTGTATGAACGGATCCGGCTCCCAAAAATCTTTTTACCCGCTCTTCAAAAGCTCTTGGCCATAGCCAAAAAGTATGGATTTGAGCCCCAATTTGGCTCGCTTGAATCCTTTGTCCATTTCAAACCTCTTTTTGTTAATCACACTTTTAAACCTGTAGAATTTGGCAAAAGCGAAAAAGTGCTTATCCTAGAGCCAAACGAGCAGCTTGTACAGATGGAGCGAGACTATCTTCAATCCAAAGCCTCTTGGGCAAAACTTCTGTTTCTCTCTTCTAAAAAACTCCCCTATTTACGATATTACTCATCAATTGATGAGCTTAAGGAAATTTTGTATAATACCCCATTTAACTTCGCGCTCATTCATAGCCAAACCCTAGATATCGCTACGCTAGAACGCCCAAGGCGCGAACAAACTTTTTTTTAAAGGATCAACCGCTTGCAAAGTGCAACCTCATCGATGCTTCAAGACTTTATAGAAGATTACTGGGACATTTTCGCCGGAGTATTTTTTGGTATTCTCGCTTACTTTTTCCACGCCCAACACCTCTCCCATTTCTCTACGATCTTTGCGGCCATCTCCATCGTAGCTCTTTCTGTAACGGTGAGCGAGGTGGCCGAAATCCTTGCCGAACGTTTAGGAGAGCCTTACGGAAGTTTCGTCCTTACCTTTAGCGCCGTAGCGGTGGAGATTATCTTGCTTTTTATGATCATGCTTGCTGGCGAAAACTCAAAAGAGGCCTTGGAGACGGTCAAAAGCGGTATTATCTCAGCCGTGATCGTAGACATGAATGTTTTACTAGGACTTGCCGTCTTTGTGGGCGGTCTTGCCTTTGCAGAGCAAGAGCATAATGAGGATACTTCAAGCACCTATACTACCATCTTGTTTATCTCTTCGATAGCCTTGCTTGTACCAAGCCTCTTGGTCTATACTCCAGAGGGCCAAAGCAAACTGCTCAAAGCCAGTATCATCATCTCGGTTATGCTCTTTTTATATTATTTGGTTATCTATGTCTTTCAGACCAAGACCCACTCCCACTTTTTCAAATCAACAGCTAGGAGTAGAATTTTACGACTCAAAAAAAGAAAAGGACTCTCAGAAAATGAGGAGCACGAAGATGATTATCTTTTTGAGAAGCTTCCCAATTGGGCAAACCTTTTGGTCATCTTTTTCTTGATCTTTTTGGTAGGTCTTATGGCCGAAATTTTTGCCCACGACTCTCAAGCAGTCTTTAAATCCTTAGGGATTTCCGCGGGCCTTGCTGGTCTTGTCATCGCCATTATTAGCGTCTCCCCCGAACTCATCACTGCCGTCAAAGCAGCCAAAAACGATCAGATCCAGCGAGTGATCAATATCGCTATGGGAGCTTCTACCGTCTCTATCTTGCTTACCGTGCCAATCTTGATGGCTTTAGCCTACTTCAATCATATCCCCTTTACGCTCAACTTCAACGCTTTACAGATCGGCGCACTGTTGCTCACAGTCATTTTGGCTTGGAAAACTACCGACAACGGAGAAACTAACTATATAGAGGGAATCTCTCATTTAATGTTTTTTGCATGTTTTGCCGTTATTGCAGCTTTTTATTAAGGAGCCATTATGAAACGCCGCACCTTTTTGACTTCTTCAGCACTCGCTGGTGCCGCACTGCTTGGCGGGTGCAAAAGAGAAGAAAAAGCCAACTTTTCCATCTCCAAAAGAAAAAAGATCACTATCAAGT
>JALWCE010000032.1:0-27355 GCA_027036935.1 Nitratiruptor sp.
CATATTTGCTCACCGCCACGATCTGGACGATATGGTGCTCGCTTCGCTTGATCCTGGCACTCTCCACCCTTTGGACCACCTCGTCGAAGTTGTCTCTGAGTCTATACTTATCCATTGATGCCTCCTAGAAGCCTGTTGATATCGTTGTAAAGACCTAGTCCCATAAGCCCTAGCAAAAAGGCCCAGCCCGCCAGCGTGATTTTGTACAAGGCCTCCTCGCTTGGGGTGTGACGGGTGATCCACTCATAGAGATTGATCATGATATGGCCCCCATCGAGAGCCGGGATGGGGAGCAGATTGAGGATGCCCAGGTTCACCGAGATCAGAGCTGTCAGGCTCAGCAGTGCCACCATACCCACTTGGCTCGCCTTGGCTGTCACGTCCATGATGGAGATCACGCCACCGATCT
This sequence comes from Nitratiruptor sp., assembly GCA_027036935.1. Classification (GTDB taxonomy): domain Bacteria; phylum Campylobacterota; class Campylobacteria; order Campylobacterales; family Nitratiruptoraceae; genus Nitratiruptor. The sequence continues at coordinate 410 of JALWCE010000032.1, forward strand.
CTTTGGGTGAGACTACCCCCTCGATCATCTTCTCTATTCCCAGTAGGATAAATTTGCTCGCTTCTATCGTCTTGTCCCACGCTACTTCGATAGCTTCCAAGAAAGAGTAGTGGACCTTGACGAACTCTTGGGCCGGAGCGATGCCGATCATAGGTCGGCGTACCTGCTCGCCGAAGATATCCTTGGTCGCGGTGGGTTTGGGGGCGATACGTAGATGTACTATCTTGCCACCTCTGTCGATTACGAACTCAAGCGGTTTGCCAGGATGTGCGGCGATGATGCGGCTTAGATCCTCCCAGCTTCGCACCCTTTGGCCATCGATGGAGAGGATCTTATCGCCTGGCTCTACTCCAGCTTCGGCCGCTGGTGTGTTTGGCAGGACTTTACCGATTTTGGGCGCTAGGGTGTCGTAGCCCATCAGTGCTACTGTCAGATAGAGCAAAAAGGCCAAAAAGAAGTTAGCAAAGGGGCCGGCGAGGAGGATGATGATCCGCTGCCAAGGCTCTTTGGCGCTGTAGCTGTCTGGATCGCTGCTTTTTGCGGTGGGGTCTGTGTCGTCTTGTCCTTTCATCTTCACATACCCTCCAAGTGGGATGGCACTGATGGCCCACTCGGTATCGCAGCACCACTTTTTGGCTACCACCGGACCAAATCCGATGCTAAAACGCTCCACTCTTACTCCAAACATACGAGCGGCCAAAAAGTGGCCAAGCTCATGAAAGAAGATCAAAAAAGATAAAACCAGTAAACTTACAACGATTCCCATCGTTACCTCAAGTATGCTTTGATATATTCGTAGCCGCTATAGAGCGTCAATACCACGGCTATCCAGAGCAGCAGCTCACCTCCGGGCCAGTTCATCATCAAAAAGCCGATGGCGATCATCTGGGCGATGGTCTTGATCTTGCCAAGGAGACTCGCGGCGATCTCTTTGCCGCTGCTCGCGGCGCTGACCCGAAGACCGGTGATGAAAAACTCTCGCGTGAGAATCAGATAGACAGCCCATGGATCCGCCCGCCCCAGTACCATCAGTCCCAAAAATCCAGCCAATGTGAGCATCTTGTCCGCTAATGGGTCCAAGATCTTGCCAAGTTCTGTGATCTGGTCGAATTCTCTGGCGATGAAGCCATCAAAAAAGTCGGTGATGGAGGCTAGCACGAACAAAAATGTGGCCCAGTAATCCAGCCAGCTTGGATGGATATGGGCGAATATGGGTAGATCTCTGTCCACCAATAAGAAAAACATGATCGGTGCTATGACGAGCCTGGAGAGGGCGAGCAGATTTGGCAGATTCATCAGCTAAAGCTGGTCCCCCCATCTACGACGATAGTCTGTCCCGTGATCCAGCTCGCATCTTCGCTACACAAAAACCAGCAGGCTCCCGCCAGATCCTCTGGTCGGCCCATACGCCCAAGTGGACTTCTGGCGATCGTCTCGGCCTTGACCTCCTCGTAGTTTGGAAAAGCCCGCAGGGCGTCGGTATCGATAGGTCCTCCGCTGACGGCGTTGACTCTGATATTTTGGGGCCCTAGCTCATGGGCTGCATATTTGACCATCGTCTCCACCGCAGCTTTGGAGCTGCCATGTCCCGCGTAGTTTGGGGTATAGACCAGATTGCCCGTTGAGCTCATGGAGATGATTGAGCCGCCTCCTACTTTTTCCATCCTCTTGGCCGCCTCTTGAGCCCCTACTACGAAAGCCAAGACGGTGGCGGTGTAGATGTTGCACAGCCCTTTGGGTTTAAGACGCATAAAAGGGCCAAATCCGCCTACTACCGGACGACCGGAGATTATGGCGTTAGAGATGAAAAAGTCCACTCTCTCAAAATCTTGATCGATCTGCTTGAAAAGCTCTTTATAGTCGTTGGGCTCTAGGATATTGAGAGGATAGGCTTTGGCTTTGATCCCATATTTTTGAGTCAGCTCCTGGGCCAGCTGATTAGCCAGCTCCTCGTTGGAGTTGTAGGTAAAGGCTACGTCCACCCCCTCTTTGGCGAACCGCTCCACGATCGCTCTGCCGATGCCTCTAGTGCCTCCGCTTAGTACCAGTGTCTTGCTCATCGTACCACCTCATACTTTTGTAATGTCTTTTCGATCAGCTCCATATGCTCCTCGCTTGGCGGCACGAGTGGGAGGCGATACTCCAGGCTCTCCAAGAGTCCAGCCAGATACATGGCCGCTTTGATTGGGATCGGGTTGCTCTCACAAAAAAGAGCCTTGTTGATCTCATATAGCTCGTCGTTGATCATCTTGGCCGTGTCAAACTGCCCGGCGAGTCCGGCGTGGACCAGCATGGCGATCTTGTCTGGCAATAAGTTGGCGGTGACGGAGATGACGCCCATGCCCCCGTCGGCGATGATAGGGTAGTTGATGGCGTCGTCTCCGCTGATGACGTAGAGCTCGGGTCGTTTGGCCAAAAGTTCTACCGTGCGCTCTATGGAGCCTGTAGCCTCTTTGATGCCGTAAATGTTTTCAACTTCGTCAAAGAGCCGAAAGACCGTCTCTGGCCTTAGATCCACACCGGTACGACCCGGGACGTTGTAGAGCACCACACCGATATCTACAGATTTGGCGATCGCTTTGTAGTGGCGGTAGAGTCCCTCTTGTGTCGGTTTGTTATAGTAGGGCGTGACGCTAAGAATCGCGTTGGCTCCGGCTTCTTGAGCAAATTTGGCTAGATCAATTGCTTCGTGGGTGGCGTTGCTGCCGGCTCCCGCCATCACTTTGGTGCCGCTGCCTTTGCACACCTCTACAGCGATTTGGATGCAGCGTTTGTGTTCATCATGGCTTAGTGTGGCGCTCTCTCCTGTAGTCCCTACGGGTACCACGGCGTCTATGGCGTTGTCTATTTGGCGCTGGATGAGCTGGGCGTAGCGCTCTTCGTCCAGTCTGCCATCTTTGAATGGGGTGATGAGTGCGCTCATCGCTCCTTTTACTTTTTCCATCAATTTTTCCTTTCGATCACGGTGGTGGAGTTGTCTTTGGTGAAATATTTTTTAGCCGCTTCTTGGATGTCCTTGGCGGTGAGTTTATCGATATTTTCCTCGTAGTGCAAAAGTGGCTCGATATCGCCTCTGGCGAAGTAGCTACCAAAAAGATCGGCTACATTGCTGGAGTTTTCCAGTGAGAAGATAAAGTCGGCTTTGGTATTGATCTTGAGTTTATCCAGCTCGCTTTGCTCGATCTTGCCCTCTTTGAGCTTGTCGATCTCGCTCCAGATTTCCTTTTCTATCTCTTCGGCTGTTACACCCGGATTGGCTACGGCAAGGAAGATGAAAAGCCCCGGGTCGATATTTTCCATATTGTAGCCATAGATCTGGTTGACCATCTTCTTTTGATCCACGAGGGTTTTATAAAGGCGGCTGCTTTTGCCGCTGCTAAGCAGCTCGCTGATGGCGCTCAGAGCTGGTTGATCCTTGTCCTCGAAATTGGGAATGTGAAAAGCGATGGCGAGGATCTGAGACTCCACCTCTCTTTTGATATAGACTCTCTTGGGGCCATCTTGTTTGGGTTCGATCTGGTGTACTTTTGGGATGTCGCAGCAGTTTGGTATCTGCTCGAAATGTTTCTTGGCCAGCTCGAACACTTCACTCTGGTTTACATCACCTGCTACGACGATGATGGCGTTTTTGGGCTGGTAGTAGGTCTTGTGAAAAGTTCTGATATCCTCGATGGTCCAGTTGAGGATATCGCGCATAAATCCTATAGGCGTCCAGTGGTAGGGGTGGTAGATGTAGGCGTTGTTGAAAAGTCTAAAATAGAGATACCCGGTGGGGCTGTTGTCGGTGCGCCATCTGCGCTCCTCGGCTACTACCTCCCGCTCGGTTTGGAACTCTTTTTCATCCAGTTTGAGGTTCGCCATCAATTCGCTAAAGAGCCACAGCGATTTGTCCAGATGCTCCTTGGCGCTTTTGATGAAGTAGTGGGTGTAGTCGAACCCTGTCGAGGCGTTGTCCACACCGCCAAAGCTCTTGACGATCTCGTCAAACTCCCCGGCTTTGAGATGTTTGGTCGATTTGAAATTGAGGTGTTCGAGCATATGGGCGATGCCTGTCTTGCCCAGCACCTCGTTGCGGCTGCCCACTTTATAAAAGATATCGGTGGTGATCACGCTGCTGTCGTTGTGCATCGGGATCGCTATGACCTTGAGGCCGTTTTTGAGTGTGGTTTCGTAATATTTTGGCAAACTTCCAGCCATCAATCCTCCAATAATCAGTAGTGATAGTAGTAACGCTCTCATCGCAAATCCGCTCCGACGGCTTGATTGATATGGGTAAAGCCATCTTTTTGGAGTAATTGTAGCAAACCTAGATTGATATCGCGAAGCAAAGCGGGTCCGCCGTAGATGAAAGCGGTGTAGAGCTGTACCAAGTTGGCTCCGGCACGGATGCGTCGGTAGGCCTCTTGGGCGCTGTGGATTCCTCCTACGCTAATAAGGATCGTTTGGCCAAAGAGCTCCTTGGCTACGGCTTGGAAAATGGCGAAGCTTTTATCGGCGATCGGTTTGCCGCTGATGCCCCCAAAATCTTTGGCGCCTTTTATGAGGCTGTAGTCGATGGAGGTGTTGGTTGCGATGATCCCCCCAGCTCCAGCTTCCACTGCCGTTTTGGACAAAGAGAGGGCTTGCTCTTGGCTCATATCTGGAGCGATCTTGAGCAGGATCGGAGTATCGGTGAGCTCTCTTGCCATAGCAAAAAGCTCTTGGATAAAGGTTTCGTTTTGCAAATCTCTAAGACCCGGTGTGTTGGGGCTTGAGATGTTGATCACCAGATAATCGGCCAACTCTTTGAAAGTCTCGATCAAAAAGCGGTAATCCTCGAGGGCGTTTGCTTGGGGTGTGGTTTTGTTCTTGCCGATATTGACGCCGATGGGAAAGGAGGCCGGGTAGAGACGCTGAAGTCTTGCTTTGACCACCTCGGCCCCTTCGTTGTTGAAGCCCATGGCGTTTTGGAGAGCCTCATATCTTGGGTAGCGAAAGAGGCGGGGCTTTGGGTTGCCCTCTTGGGGGCGGGGAGTGACAGTACCCACCTCCACATGGCCAAAGCCAAGAGCATGAAGAGTCGGTACCATCGTGGCGTTTTTATCAAATCCCGCAGCCAGCCCCAGAGGGTTTTTGAACTCCTTGCCAAAAAGCCTTTGAGTCAGCCGCTCATCTTCTACCAAGTAGCGCTTTTGCAAGGCCTTGAGCAGCGGCGGGAAAAATCCGGCCAGCTCAAAAGCGGTCTCGGCGATATGGTGAGCTGTTTCGGGACCCAGGCGAAACAGTATCTTTTTTATGTTTTCATACTCCATGCCGCTCCTTTGAATTGCTCAATTATACTCATTTTTGCGATAAAGCTCAATGTAGTGGGGGCACGACTCCATCAGCTCTTCGTGCCTCCCCTCGCACACCTTTTTGCCCTGTTGCATGACGATGATCTTGTGGGCGTCCATGATGGCCGGGATGTTGTGGGAGACTATCAAAATGATGCGATCTTTGGCCAGCTGCTTGATGGTCTGGATGATGGCTCGTTCGCTTTTAGCGTCCAGCGCGCTGGTAGCCTCGTCGAAGATGAGGATCTTGGGGTCTTTGTAGAGGGCCCTAGCGATGGCCAGACGCTGGCGCTGTCCGCCACTGAGGTTCATCCCAGCCTCTTCGATCTTTGTATAAATCCCCTCAGGCAGCTCCTTGACGAACTCCCATGCTTTGGCCATCCGCAAAGCCTCCTCCACCCGCTTTGGATCAAAATCCTCGCCACCGATATTAAAAGCGATTGACTCTTCGAGCAGATAGATGCGTTGGCTTACCAAGGCGATATGGGTTCGGTAGTCGTCTAGATCAATGCTTTCGATATCTATGCCATCGATGGTGATGCGGCCCTTTGTTGGGGAGTAGAAACGAACGATCAGTGAGAGGATAGAGCTCTTGCCGCTGCCGCTATCGCCTACGATCGCCGTGAGTCTATCCTTGTGAGCGCAAAAGCTCACATGATCCAATGCGAGTGTCTCGCCATAGCGCAGACTCACATCCTCAAAGCAGAGCTTTTTGGAATTTTGTGGGAAAGGGAGCGTGCCGCTTCTTTGGCTGGGTTTGAGGTCTATGATGCTAAAGATCCGCTCGCTGGCCGCTACGGCGTCTTGGAGCTTGTTGTAGAGTTTGGAGACCTGCTTGATGGGAGTGTAGAGCATAAAAAGCGCCGTCATGAAAGAGAAAAATTGCCCCGCGCTCATATGCCCCTCGATCACCTCTCGTCCGCCTACATAGATCACAAGTGCTATGATCACAGCTCCCAAGCTCTCCATCAGTGGGCTTACCAGCTCGCTTGTGCGCACTTGATCCAAAGTGAGTCGAAAGAAGTTTTCGTTGTGTTTGGCAAAGCGCTTTAGCTCCCTTCTTTCTAGTCCCTCGGCTTTGATCAGTTCGATATTGTTGAAAAGTTCGCTCAGATGCGTGGTCAAATCGGCGATGGTCTCTTGGGATTTGTGGGAGATCTTTTTCATCCGTTTGGCAAGCCTAGAGAGAGGGTAGAGAGCCAGCGGCATGAGAAAAAGAAAGTACAAAGAGAGCTTGGGGCTTTGATAGATGACTACCACAAGGAGCGCTAGGATGGTCAGCAGCTCTCGCAAAAGATCTGGGATCATGTTGGCCACCACATTTTTGATGCGGTTGATATCGTTGGTAAGGCGGCTGATGAGCTCGCCCGATGGCTGGGAGACGAAGTAGTCCATCCGCATGGCCAAAATGGAGCGCAGCATCTGCTCTCTGATCTGTCGGATCACATCCTGGCCGATATACTCGGTGTAGTAGACCTGGATGAACTTGCCAAAGCCTTTGAGCAGATAGAGCAGTACCACCAACGGGGGCAAGATAGCCAGCATATGGGCATCTTTTTCGATAAAGATCTCATCCAGCACCGGTTTGACCAGATAGGCCGAGGCGCTCGTGCCCACGGCGGCGGCCACCATCCCGGCGATGGCGATGGCAAACTTGCCCTTGTGGCGGCGGATATAGGGCCAAAAGCGCTTTAAAACGGCGATCAGATCTTTTCCCACACCGTCCCTTGAGGCGTATCCATGATGGCGATTCCCATGGAGCGCAGCTCCTCTCGGATCTGGTCGGCTTTGGCGAAGTCTTTTTGTTGTTTGGCCAAAGCGCGCTCTTCAATGAGCCGCTCTATCTTCTCTTTGGTCTTTTGGTCGATTCCTAGTTGAAAGTATTCATAAGCATCTTTTTGCCCGATGCCAAGTAGCTTGCCAAGATAGTCGATATTGGCGGCGATCTGCTTTTTGAGACCTTTGTTTTTGGGCTCTTTGTCCAGCGCCTCGTTACTAGAGGCGATGAAAGCGTCCATCACAGCCAAAGCTTTGGAGATATTCAGATCGTCGCTCATAGCCTCAAGCAGCTCCTTTTTAAAAGGTTCTGCTACTTGGGAGGGCTTTTGGCCATAGATCCGTTTTTTGAGGCGGTAGAGGCGGTCGAGCCGCTTTTTGGAAGCGAGGAGATCCTCTTCGTTGAAATTGAGGCTGGAGCGATAATGGGTGCCAAGTAGGTAAAAGCGCAAAATCTCCCCGTCATAGACTTTGAGGGCATCTTTGATAAAGAAGCTGTTGCCCAGCGACTTGCTCATCTTCTCGCCGCTGATGGTGACAAAGCCGTTGTGCATCCATTGCTTGGCCAGCTCTTGGCCATAGGTGCAGCGGGTCTGGGCCGCTTCGTTTTCGTGGTGGGGGAAGAAAAGATCGGCCCCACCCCCGTGGATATCGATCTGGTAGGGGGTATCGTGGTAGGCCAGGTGCTTGGCGATCATGGCGGAGCACTCGATATGCCAGCCGGGTCTGCCCCGACCAAAGGGGGAGTCGAAACAGACATCTTCACTCTTGCACGCTTTCCACAGGGCGAAGTCGGCTGGATTCTTCTTGTGGGGATCTGGCTCGATGCGAGAGAGGCTCTCCTCGTCGCACTTGTGGCTAAGCTGGCAGTACTTGGGGTCTTTGGAGGTGTCGAAGTAGATATCGCCGGCGGGAGTCTGGTAGGCGCAATCCTTCTCCAGCAGCTTTTCGATCATATCAAACATCGCATCCAGATCTTCGGTGGCCCTGGGCTCTATGTCGGCTCGCTCCACCCCCAAAGCCTCCATATCTTCCAAGTAGCGGCGGATGTAGTACTGGGTGATCTCTTCTAGACTCTTGCCACTTTGTTTCATCTTTTTGATGATCTTGTCATCGATATCGGTGAAGTTTTTCATAAAAAGGGTCTGGTACCCAAGAGCTCGCAAGGTGCGGCGCAAAAGGTCAAAAGCTATGGCGCTGCGAGCGTGCCCTAGATGGGCGTCGTCGTAGACCGTGGGACCGCAGACATAGACTCGCACCTGATTGTTTTTTAGAGGCTGGAGGGGAACTTTTTGTTTAAGGGAACTGTCATAAATAACCATCGAGCACCTTTTTTATCAAAATCAAAAGAATCGTTAGCGCAATTATAGCAAGTATGTAACGGGGCAAAAGAGCTTGACGGCAGAGCCGCCAAAACCGCTCTTTGCCAAAAAGCTGGGTATTTTTGTATAGCAGCACCCATCCAGCAAGGCTGGAGGCTAGGGCCAGACCGGCTGCTTGATAGAAAAAGAGCAGCACCAAAGAGCCCACGATATTGGTGAGTAAAGAGTAGGTGGCGATACGGGCGGCCTCCTTTTGGCGGTGGGTGGCATAGAGCCACAAAGAAAGAAGCTTAGAGAGTCCATAGGGGAGCAGTCCTACCATATACATGGCCAAAACCTCTGAAGCGGCAATGGTATCGGCTCTGGTGAAACTACCCCGCTCAAAGAGGAGCCAGAGGATCTCTTTGGAGAGGATCACGCCCCCAAGGGTGCTGGCGGCCAGCAGCCAAAATAGCAGTGTGAAGCTTTTGGAAAAGTAGGCGAGGGCTTTGGCCTCATCCTTTTTGGCCAAAGCTTTTGAGACGCTGGGGAAAAGGGCTGTAGCCGTGGCGATGGCAAAAAGGGCCAGAGGGAGCTGGAAGACCCTGTTGGCGTAGTAGAGGTAGCTGATGGAGCCAGCAGCCAAAAAAGAGGCGAGCCAAGTATCCAAAAAGGCGGAGATCTGGGCGGTGGAGTTGCCCCAGATGGCCGGGAAGAAGTTGCGATAGAAGCGCTCCAGATCCCTTTGAATCAGAGCCTTTTTTTTAGGAAGTGCCGCTAATCCTTTTATCAGCCAGCAAGTGATCCCAAAGCGCTTTGCCATCCAAAGATGCAAAGCCAGCTGTAGCGCCCCGCCCACCAGCACCGCCACACTCATCGCCCAGACAATCTGGGGTTTTGTGGAGTGAGAAAAGAGCACAAGAGCTGTGATGAGCGAGAGATTGAGCAAGGCGGTGGAAAAGGCGGTAGTGGCGAAGTGCTCCTTGTACTGCAATAGAGCCGCTAAGAAAGTAACGCAAAAGATGAGATCGAGGTAGTAGAAATTGAGCGCTACATAAGGGGCTGCAAGCTCTACGAGCCGCTTGTCAAATCCCAAGGCGATGAGGTGAGTGAAAAATTCAGAAAAGAGAGTGACAAGTAGCGAAAGCCCTAAAATCAACCAAAAAAAGCGCCAAAAGATAGCGGCGCTAAAAAGAGCTTTGTGTCGTGAAGCGCTAAAGGAGGGCAAGAAGCTTTGCACAAAAGCCCCCTCGCCAAAGATGCGGCGAAAAAGGTTTGGCAGCTTGAAAGCGACAAAAAAGATATCGCTATAAATGTTGGCCCCAAGGATGGAGGCGGTGAGCAGGTCTCGGATGAAGCCAAGTATACGGCTAAGCAATATGCCCGCACTATTGGTAAATATCTTTTTAATCAACTTTGAGCCTTGTGGCGAAATAAAGACCTAGACCAAGCATAGCGATGGTAAAGCTATAGAGCACCTCGTAGCCAAAAATTTTGAGAATGAACCCGCCGGGGATGGCGAAAAAGAGTCCGATGGAGGTGAGGTTGTTTTGCAAGGCGATGTAGACGGGGCGTTTGGACTCTGGAGCGATGAGTAGCAGCAGATTCATCGTAGATATCCGAAAGCCGTCTATAGCCATCCCAAGGGCGAAAAAGGCAAAAAAGTAGCTAAGCTTGCTAGGAGTTAGCAGCAAAAGGGCGTAGGCGAGGATGGCAAGCAAAAAAGAGGCGATCATAATCTGTTTGTAGCGTGGCGAGAGGCGGCGCCAGATGAGGTTGCCAAGCAAAGCTCCGCCCATCTGTACCACGATAAAGCCACCCACCAGCCAGCCGGTGAGCTCGATGTGCTCTTTGGCCTGCAAGATTACAAAGGCGAAGCCAAACAAAAAGGAGTAGCTGAGTAGCACGGTGACGATCTGGATCTGGAGCCGTTTATCCTCTTTGAGCAGTGTAAAGGCGTTGCGTAAAAACTCAAAAAAGCTTTTCTCTTTTTGGCTGATACTCTCTTTGGGCGGCTCTTCGATGGTGGAAAAAGCCAAAAGTCCCAGTCCCATAAAAAAGGCGCTGACGATAAAGAGATAGGCGTAGCTTGTAGGGGGCTTGAAATGCTGCAGTATCCAGCCGGCCGCCAATCCGCTTAGGATTGAACCGATGGCGGCGAAGAATTGGCGGTTGGCCATGGAGCGGCCCCGAAGCTCGTGGGTAAAGATCTTAGCAAGGATTTCATTGAAGTAGATGCTGCCAAAGCCGGCGCTAAAGCTAAAGAAAAAGAGCCCGATGCCGATAAACCAAAGAGTGAGGGTAGGGTATGTGGAGCCAAAAAAGTAGATAGCAAGCCCGATACCCAGCCAGCTAAGGAATCTGGCCAAAAAGACAAGATGAAGATAAGGCATCACGTAGCGAAAACTCTGGGCATAGAAAGCAGCAAAGAGCTGCACCAAGATAGCTCCGCCTCGAAGCAAGGAGGTAAAGATCCCCACGATCGCCACGTTTTGGCTGAAGTGGTGGATGATGAGCGGCAGCGTGGTAGAGGGCTCGGCAATGGTGAGTGCCACGGCTAAGAAAAAGCCGTGGAGCACGTTTTTTAGGTTGTTTTTGGCATACATTGGCGTAATTATACATTAAGAGGAGATTAGTTACAATCGCCGCAAAAAGGAGCCCCTTTGATCGTAGGCTTGCGAGGAGTACTTATCAAAAAAGAGCCCACCGTAGTACATCTAGAAGTACAGGGGGTGGTCTATGAGGTTTTTGTCTCCCTCAATACCGGCGCTCAGCTGGGTGGTATGGGCAAAAGTGAGATCTTTTTGCACACTACCCACGTTATTCGAGAGGACAGCGAGAATCTGTATGGCTTTGCCACCGAAGAGGAGAAGCGCCTGTTTGATCGCCTCATTCGCCTTAGCGGCGTAGGCCCAAAAGTAGCTTTGGCCATCTGCTCCACTTTCAAACCCTCCGAATTTGTAGAAGTGGTACGCCAAAAAAGTGTCGCAAAGCTAAAAAAAGTGCCCGGGATCGGTCCAAAGAGCGCGCAGCGAATTTTAATGGAGCTTGGGGAGTTTGAGTTGCAGACCAGCGGTGTGGTAAACGAGGCGGCGTCGCAGGCTGCCAAAGCGTTGGAGAGCCTAGGCTTTAAAAAAGAGCAGATCCAAAAAGTCCTGGCCCAATGTGAAGCGACAGATACGGCAGAGCTGGTCAAAGAGGCTTTAAAGAAGATGCAAAAGATTTAAAAAGAGGAGAGAGGATGAAGAGTCAAGAGTTAATAAAGTTTGAAGAGGAGTACTCAGAGAGTAGTTTTTGGGATAAAGTAAAAAAATTTGCCAAAAAGGCCGGTTGCGAGGTGCTCGAAAAGGCTTTGATACTCTATTATGTGGCAAAGGATGAGCAAACCCCCCCGTATGTTAAAGGAGTTATCCTAGCGGCTTTGGGATATTTTATCGCTCCTATAGACGCTATTCCAGATTTAGCTCCCGTTGTGGGGTTTACCGATGATTTGGGGGTACTAGTCTCTACAATAGCTATGGTTGCGACGAGTATCAAAGAGAAACACAAAAAGATGGCCAAAGAGACCCTTGCACAGTATCTAGAGTGTGATAAGGAGGCTCAATGAGGTATGGGGTACTCTTTGGTGGGCGAAGTTTTGAGCACGAGATAAGTATTGTAAGTGCCATCGCTTTAAAAGAGCAAGAGCTGATTGAGGGCGTATTTTTGTTTTTGGACCAAGAGCACGAGTGGTATTTGATAGAGCCAAAGGCTCTGCGAGCCGATCTGTTTATCAAAGGTGAATATAAAAAGATGCCAAAGGTGCGGTTGGAAAAGAGCGGATTTTATCTTAAAGGGCTGCTAGGTTCTAAAAGAGTGGAGATGGATAGAGTTCTTAATCTCATCCATGGAGGCGATGGGGAGGATGGACATATTGCGGCGCTGCTCGATTTTTATGAAATCCCCTATATCGGTCCAAGGGTAGAAGCCTCGGTGGTGGGATTTAACAAGCTACTCACCAAACTCTACGCCAAAGAGATGGGGTGTGCGGTGCTGCCTTACCAACTGCTTCGCCGAGGAGAGCCTGTGGAGCTTGAGTTTGCATATCCTGTGATCCTTAAGCCCGTGCGTTTAGGCTCTAGCATAGGATTGGCGGTAGCTAAAAATAAGGAGGAGCTAGAGTATGGGCTCGATGTGGCCTTTGAGTTTGATGATGAAGTGCTTATCGAGCCTTTTATTGAGGGGATCGATGAGTACAATCTAGCCGGATGCAAGACCGAGGATTTTTGTTTTTCTCGTATAGAGAAGGTGCAAAAGGGGAGTCTGCTCGATTTTGAACAAAAGTATATGGATTTTGCCAGAGAGGAGGTGGCCGGTGCGGATTTGCCAACCGATCTACAAGCAAAGATGAAAGACTCTTTTGCCAAAGTCTACGATCCTCTTTTTTTGGGTTCGTTGGTGCGGATGGACTTTTTCGTGCATGAAGATGAGGTCTATCTCAATGAGATCAATGCGGTGCCTGGAAGTTTGGCTCACTATCTGTTTGATGATTTCCAAAGCATTTTGCGGCGATTGGCTACTAATTTGCCAAAAAGTAGGCGTATTCCCATTGAGTATCGCTACATCTCCTCCATTTCGGCCAAGAAGTGAGGGGTACTCTTATCATTGGTGCCGGAGCCGCCGGCCTTTTTGCCAGCAGATACTTGCCAGATTCACTTCTTTTAGAGCATAATCCAAAACCGGCCCAAAAGATCAAAATCAGCGGCGGCGGCAAATGCAACGTCACCAACAAAGAGATATCCTCATCTCATTACCATTGTGGCGATACAAATTTTGTGCAAAAAGTTTTGCAAAAGTATGACAACACAAAACTTTTACATTTTTTGGCCAAAGCGGGCTGTCGTCCGGTAGTCCGGAAAAAGGGGCAGTACTTTTGTCCCCACTCTTCAAGCGAACTTATCGATATATTGCTCTCCCACCGGCCTCAAATCGAGCTTGGCTGTGAAGTGGAAGGTGTGGAAAAAACCAATCAGGGTTTTGTGGTGCATACAAACAAGGGCGATTATTTGGCCAAAACGGTGCTCGTGGCCAGCGGAGGCCTGAGCTACAAAAAGATCGGCGCTTCGCCTATTGGCTACGAGATCGCTAAAAGTTTTGGTCATACCATCATGACTTTGCGTCCGGCTCTGGTAGGGCTGACTGTCCAAAAGGAGCAGTTTTGGTTCAAGCAGCTTGCAGGCATATCGATGCGAGCGAGAGTGGAAGTAGCCGGTAAAGTCTTTGAGGATGATATACTCTTCACCCACAAAGGGATTAGTGGCCCGGCGATCTTCAACGCCTCGCTCTATTGGGAGAGAGGGGCTATCATCCTCTCCTTTTTGCCAAGACTTCCCAGACTTTCACCCCATAAGATCATCTCCACCCAGCTGCCACTTCCCAAGCGGTTCGTCAAAGCCTTTTTGAAAAGCATCGGTATAGAGGACAAAAAGGTGGGCGAGCTGAGCTTGGAAGAGAAAAAGAGGTTGGAGCTGCTGTGTCGCTATCCTTTTGCTCCGGCGGGTACCTTTGGCTATGAGCGGGCAGAGGTGACAAAGGGTGGCGTGTCGCTACAAGAGATACAAGAGGATATGCAAAGCCGTCTTGTACCAGGACTCTTTTTTGCCGGAGAGGTGCTGGATGTGACGGGCGAGCTTGGAGGATATAACTTTCAATGGGCCTTTAGCAGCGCGTACGCGGCTGCCAAAGGTATAAAGCAGTTTTTAGTAGAGTAGGTGGACTTCAACTCGTCTATTTTTTGCCCGTCCCTCACGGGTAGTATTTGGAGCGATGGGATGCTCTTCCCCGTACCCGATATAGGTTAGGCGACTTGGATCGATACCCATTTCCACCATTATGTCATAAACGGCTTTGGCCCGTTTTTGAGAGAGTTTTTTATTGTAGCGAGCCGGTCCCGTGCTATCGGTATGACCTTGGATTTCGGCTTTGTAGGCAGGATTTGCTTTGAGAAATTCAACTACCTCTTTGATTTTGGGTAAGTACTGGGGTTTTACTTTTGCGCTGTCAAAATCAAAGTTGATGTTGAGGTTGATGATGATGGGACATCCGTGTTGATCGACCGCTACCCCCTTGGGAGTATCTGGACATTTATCTAAATTATCCGGTACGCCGTCGTGGTCGCTATCGACTACGATCGGACATCCATTGGAGTCCACTTTGGTGTTTGGCGGCGTGTTTGGACATCTGTCTAAGCCGTTGGGTACTCCATCATGGTCGCTGTCTATTGGACACCCTTTGGCGTCTACCTCTACACCGGCGGAGGTATTTGGACACATATCTTTTACGTCAGGCACGCCGTCACCGTCGCTATCGGTTACTGGTGCTGGTTTGGGCTTTGGTTGTTCTTGGGTGCCGCCAAAAGGGATACTCAATCCTGCGCTTAGGGCAAAATTATCCATTGTATTTTTGAAATCTCGGATATATTTGCCCTCTACGAAAAAATCGAGGAATTTAAGCAGATGCCACTTCCATCCAGCACCTACTTGAGCTATCATACCACTCTCAAATCGATTGGGAATCTCTTGATCGATGTCTTGATATCCGATACCGACAATGGCGTACGGCGTATACTTTTTGTTATCCCCTACTTCATATTCGGCGTTGAGGAAGTAGCTTTGTAGATCGGTTGTAAAAGGGGTGCCTCTATAACGCTGATCTTGGGCGCGGTCGTACTCTAGTCCTATCAAAATATTTTTTAAGACCCGATAGTTGGCTCGTATGCCGTAGGATTTGAAATTGTCTTTTAGAGGGCTTTTATTGTCGGTAAATCCCAAATTTGCGTGGACGCCCACCTCAAATGTGTTGTTGCCTGCGTAAGAGAGACTCAAAGCTCCAATAAGAGCAAGAGAGAGTAGACTTTTTTTCATCTTCTTATCCTTTTTCATTAAATTTTCTATGTAAAACTATTTTAGCACAAATAGATACAAAAGATGGTAAAATTTTGGCAAAAAGGTGCGATTTGGCCATTCGGACAATAGAATATAAGAAGAAACAGTACGAACTTTTCTATGAGATGGTAAACGGCAATGGTCCTACGGTGCTTTTTTTGCACGGATGGGGAAGCGGCAAAGAGGTGATGAAAAGAGCTTTTAGTTCTGTGGATGGATGGTGCTCTTTGTATCTGGATATGCCCGGATTTGGCAAAAGCCCCAACGATTCGGTACTTACGACCCAAGATTATGCCAATATTGTACGGCTCTTTTTGCAAAGTTTGGATAAAAGGCCCCAAATAGTGGTTGGCCACTCCTTTGGCGGCAAAGTGGCTACTTTGCTAGAGCCAAAACTTTTGGTACTGCTCTCAAGTGCCGGCATCCCCGTAGCCAAGCCGTGGAGTGTGCGGGCTAAAATCTGGCTCTATAAAGCGCTCAAACCCCTTGGCGGCGCAAAACTTAAAAGCCTCTTTGTATCCAAAGATGCCAAGGGGATGAGCGAGGCGATGTATGAGACTTTCAAGCGGGTGGTGGACGAGGATTTTAGCGAGCGTTTTGCCTCTTTTGACAAGGATGCGCTGCTCTTTTGGGGCAGGGAGGATAGGGCTACGCCGCTAGAATGTGGTCAAAAGATCGCCTCGCTCATACCCAAAAGTGAGCTGATCGTCATGGAGGGGGATCACTTCTTTTTTTTGGACAAAGGTGAGCAGATTATGGAAAAAGTGAGGGAGCGGTATGAAAAATTGTAGATGTAGAGTAAAAGGACGGGTCCAAGGGGTCTGGTTTCGCCGCTATACTCAGCAAGTGGCCAACGAGCTAGGGATCGGCGGGTATGTGCGAAATCTGCCCGATGGTAGCGTAGAGGTAGTGGCCAGTGTGCCTGATGAGGTGTGGGAGGAGTTTTTGGCCGCTCTTCGCAAAGGTCCGCCCCTTGCTAGAGTGGACGAGATCGATATCGAGCCCATTGAGCAAGAGTTTAGTCCTCCTTTTGAGGTGGTGAAGTGATTTGGCTCCACCTATTTGGCCATATTATTTTTGTTTTGCTGCTTGGCTACTATCTGATCCAAAATTTGCAGTGGTACAACTATCGCCTAGCCAGAGTTTTGCTACACCATCACGCCCCTTGGCAGCATATTCTCTTTTTCTTGCTTCCCTTTTTTGTCTATCTGGCTTTGAAGGAGTGGGTCTGGGTGATTGATCTAGTGTATGGAGCGGCTCTTTGGTGGTGGCAGCGGGGGATCGATAAAAGGCTAGTCTTTACGGCAAGAGTCAAGCGATTTTTTGCTTTACTACTTCTTTTTACGCTTTTGCTTGATTTTCTCTGTTTGGCTAAATGCGGGGGAGAGATCTATTTTACCCTTTTGCCCTTGATACTGGCACTCAGCGCTTCGTGGCTTATAGAGCGCTATTTGTTCGCTCTTTTTCAAAAGGAGGCCAAAAAGAGGCTTGACTCTCTCGATCCTACCATCGTCTCCATCACCGCTAGTTACGGCAAGACCAGTATCAAAAATTTCTTGTATCAGCTGCTTGAGCCCGACTTCAAAGTCTACAAGACCCCAAGAAGTGTCAATACTTTAGCGGGTATTCTCAAAGATATCAACGAGGAGCTGCCCCAAGATACTCAAGTCTACATCACGGAAGCTGGAGCCAGAGAGCCTGGCGATATTGACCAGATCGTGCGATTTTTGCAGCCCCACTACGTGGTGGTGGGCAAAGTGGGCCCCCAGCATATCGAGTATTTCAAAAGCCTTGAGCGCATCATCGCCACAAAGCTGGAGATCTTGCGATCCGAAAGGCTCAAAAGGGCGATCGTGTGGGATGAGCTACCCGTCAAAGAAGATGAGAGAGTAGTGCAGTTTGGCCAAAACATTACAAACGTCAAAGCCACTTTGGATGGAGTGGAGTGGGATCTAGAGCTAGATGGCCAGACCTATCACTTTAGTGCTCCGGTGCTTGGAGGCTTCAATGCTCTTAATATCACGGCGGCCGTGCTGGTGACCAAAGAGCTGGGCGTGCGTATGGAGCAGCTCCAAGAGCGAGTACGAAGACTACAAAGCGTGGAGCATCGCTTGCAAAAAATAGAGGCCGGCGGCAAGCTCATCATAGACGATAGCTTCAATGGCAATCTGGAGGGGATGCTAAGCTCTTTTGATCTAGTGCGATCCTATAAAGGGCGTAAAGTGATTGTCACGCCGGGTCTTGTGGAGAGCGACGAAGCCTCCAACGAGCGTTTGGCCAAGGGGATCGATGAGGTTTTCGATCTGGTCATTATCACAGGACGGCTCAACAAGGATATCCTTACACGCCATATCTCCAAGCCCACCATCGTGGTCGAGGAGAAATCCAAACTCCAAGAGATTTTGGCCGCCAATACCAGGCCTGGGGATCTAATCCTCTTTAGCAACGACGCACCATCGTACATGTGAGGGACCATATGGAAGATTTGCAAGAGTTTATAATGGAGTTTTTGGCGGTTGTGGCGTTGGTATTAGTCATAGTGGCATTACAAAAGGGCTTTGAGTACTTTTTCAAAAGGAAGCTTGGTGAATAGATTGGCTTTGGCTATCGATCATCTGAATGACTTTTTTGGCAAGCTGGCGGCTTTTGCCGCTTTCGCTTTGGCCTTTTTGGTCTTTTATGACGCTTTTATGCGCTATCTGTTTCACTCTGGCTCTATTGCTTTGCAAGAGCTAGAGTGGTATCTTTTCGATCTGACCTTTTTGCTCAGCGCCGGCTACGCTCTGCGCCACGACAAACATGTGCGGGTCGATATCTTGTACGAGCGATTTTCTCCCAAGATCAAAGCCTACATCCGATTTTGGGACTCGCTGCTTTTGATCGTTCCTTTTAGCCTCATTCTGCTCTACTATTCACTCGATTTTACTTGGCAAAGCTTCGTACAGCACGAGGCCTCTAGTGATCCGGGAGGACTTAAATATCGCTGGCTTATCAAATCTATCATCGTACTTTTTGCGTTGCTGCTTTTGCTCCAAGCCATCAGCGAGGCGATCAAAGTGTGGCCAAAGGTAGATCCCAAAAAAGCGTTTGGCGTAGCGGTCGTGGCGGTAGGAGTTGTCGCTTTTTTGGCCCGTTTGGATATTTTTTATCCCCTGCATCCGGCTATCTTGATGTTTGGGCTGGCTTTGGCGCTTTTGATGCTGGGGTTTCGGGTAGCCTTTGTCTTTGCGGTCGTAGCTATCGTGTTTGCTTTGGTGGATGTGGATCTGGGACTGGGTATCTTTCGGATGCTGCCGATGCGAATATATGGCATCATGCAAAATTTTACTTTGATGGCCGTGCCTCTTTTTATCCTGATGGGGTTGATTTTGGAAAAGAGCGATCTGGCCAAAAGTATGCTCGAAAACCTTGGGGCGCTTTTTGGTGAGATACGAGGAGGTCTCGCCGTAGGGGTCGTGATCGTAGGAGCGATCTTGGCGGCGGCTACGGGAATCGTGGGGGCGAGCGTAGTGATGATGAGCCTGATCACGCTGCCGGTAATGATACGCTACGGCTACGACAAGGCGCTGGCCAGCGGCACCATAGCGGCCAGCGGGACGCTAGGACAGATCATCCCTCCATCTATCGTCTTGATCGTTTTGGGCGATGTGCTCAGTGTGAGCGTGGGGGATCTGTTTAAAAGCGCAGTGGTTCCTGGACTCTTGCTGGTGGCTTTTTATATCGCCTATATTTTGCTCTACGCTTTTTTTAGGCCCGAGGCTGCTCCACCCGTACGACTGGAGAAAAAGCCCACTTTCAAAGAGCTGCTAGCTTCCATCGTTCCCTCTTTTTTGCTCATCTTCGCCGTCCTTGGTTCCATCTTTGCCGGTATCGCCACGCCTACTGAGTCAGCGGCTATGGGTGTAGTGGGTGCGTTGGTGCTAAGCTGGTGGAGCGGGAGTCTAGACAAAGAGATGCTTTGGTATGTAAGTTTGGAGACGGCGAAGCTCAGCGCTATGATCTTTACCATTCTCATTGGAGCTACCGCCTTTAGTCTGGTATTCAATGAAATTGGAGGAGAGGAGCTGGTCAAGGAGTTTTTTGCCTACCAGATCGCCGATAAGCAAAGCTTTTTGCTCATCGCCATGCTCTCTATCTTTTTACTCGGATTCTTTATCGATTTTGTAGAGATCAGTTTTGTGGTGATCCCTCTTTTTGTGCCTGTGATCGCACACTTTGGGATCGATCCCATATGGTTTGGGATATTGGTGGCACTCAATCTACAGGCCTCTTTCTTGACTCCCCCTTTTGGCTTTAGCCTCTTTTATCTCAAAGGGGCGGCGGGCAAGCTGGTGAGCACCGCTGATATCTACAAAGGAGTGATACCTTTTATCTTTTTACAGATTTTGGTGCTACTACTTGTCTACTTTTTTCCAGATCTTATCAAAGGATGGTGATGTTTGATTGTGTCTATGCGCCGTGGCGAAGCGAGTATATCACGGGACCCAAAATCGAAGGGTGCGCCTTTTGCCATATCGCCAAGCATCCAGACCAAGACGAAGAGCTGGGCGTACTTTGGCGGGCAAAGTACTGCTATGCGGTGATGAACCGCTACCCCTATACTCCGGGACACTTTATGGTGATTCCCTATATCCATATCGACAATCTAGAGAGTCTCGATCCTGCTATATGGCAAGAGATGACAACACTGACACAAAGGGGCGTGGGACTGCTCAAAGATGTGCTCAGAGCTGAGGGGGTCAATATCGGGATGAACCTAGGAGCTGCTGCGGGAGCGGGGATAGCCGAGCATATCCATATGCATCTAGTGCCCAGATGGCAAAGGGATACCAACTTCATTACCACCATCGGGCATACAAGAGTCTACGGGGTCGACTTCGATGCGATCTATCGCAAGCTAAGAGCAAAGGCCAAGGAGTATTTTGATGGAGTGTAGATCATTGGATGAGTTGCAAAAGCTTTTGGATGAGTTCATAGCCCAGCGGGGATGGGAGGTCTATCACCGCCCCAAAAATCTCTCCATGAGCGTGGCGATAGAGGCGGTGGAGCTGATGGAGCATTTTCAGTGGTGTGACAAGGATCCCGAGGAGTTTGGCGAGGAAGAGAAAAAGGAGATTGCAGAGGAGATGGCGGACGTGCTGCACTATCTGCTGCGACTGGCCAGCGTACTGGATATCGATCTGTATGAAGCCTCCAAAGCAAAAATCGCCAAAAATCACAAAAGATTTCCAGTAGAGCTGGCTAAAACTATGAAAAAGAGCGGCTGTTAGGTATAATCAAAAAAAGGAGTACAAATGGAAAAGTCCAATAAAACAGCCATAGCGTTGGCGTGGAATTTTTTTAAGGGTAATTACGCCCTCAATTTTGCGGTGATTGCCATTTTGATACTGCTCAATCTTTTGGGAATGATTCCTATTGTGGGGATGCTTTTTATCTTGGCCTATTCCATCTTGAGCCTCTCGGTTCAGATCTATTTTGGTCGGGGGGTGGACAAAGCCCAAAGGCCGGAGGATATGGCCGAGCTGGCGGCCCAGAGCAAGATAGGTGACGTGTTGAGTGCCTATTTGCATGTTGCGACGGGTGCTTTTTTGGCTCTTTTTGCCATATCTTTGGTATTTATGGCCCTTTTTGGAATGGCTGTGGAGATGAGCGGAGGTATGGAAGCTATGCACAATGGCGTCGCCGTCCAGGCTCAGATGGAGGCGGTGTTGATTAAAAGCGGGATTGTTGGGGCGATTTTTCTTCTCATAGCCGCTTTTTTATTCTATTTTTTTCCAGCGGTAATGGGCAAAGTGATACGCTCAGATACTTTCATAGATGGTTTTAAAAATATCTTTTTGCTCTTTAGCCCTGCATTGTGGAAAGCCTGCTTCAATAAAGAGTACTTCATATTGGTGCTAGTTTGGTCGTTGATCTTGATGGGCATTGGTATTGTGATGATCCTATTCTCGGCTACCATAATTTTACTGCCGGTTGTGCTGGTCATCGCCTATCTTTTGAGCCTTTATAACGCCGCTATTTATGTTTTTGCCGCAGATTTAGCCAAGGAGTGAGGCGATTCTCGCCACTCCTTCGCGCATCTTCTCTTCATCTATCGTATAGGCGAATCGGATAAAATCTTCTCCAACACTCTGACTAAAATCAATTCCCGGTGTCACGGCCACATGTGCCTCTTCTAAAAATCTCTTGGCAAGCTCGCTCGCTTTGCCATATTTTTGTACATCTGCCCAGATATAAAAGGCTCCCTGAGGTTTAGCGCCTAGGTCGAAAAGGGGAGACAGGAGTCCATAGAGGGTGTCCCGTCGCTTTTGGAAAGTTTGACGTACATGTTCCAAATAAGGATAATCAAAGGCCTCCAGTGCGGCGTATTGGCCGATAGTGGGAGGAGCCAAAAAGATATTTTGGGCGAGTTCTCTAGCTTTTTTTACAAGTTTTGGCGGCAGTACCACCCAGCCCAAACGAAATCCGGGCATACAAAAGGATTTGGAAAATCCCTCTATCACGATCGCATCGTCGCTGATTTGAAGTGCACTCGTAAACGCACCATCATATACCAGACCACTATAGAGCTCGTCGCTGATGAGTGTGATGCCATTTTTTTTGCAATATTCTGTCAACTCTTGGAAGAGCTCTTTAGGATAGATAGAACCTGTGGGATTGGCGGGAGAGGAGATCTGTAGCGTATCGATTTTTCGGCCCTGTAGGTGCTGGGGAGTGATGCAGTAATTTGTATCCTCTTGTACCGGGATAAAAAGGGGTTCGATACCCAGCATATAGGCAAAGTTTTTATAAGAAAGGTAGCCCGGATCTGCGATGGCGAGCTTTTGGCCAATATCTGTCGTTAGTGCATATGCCAGCAAAAAAGCGCCGCTGCTACCGGGTGTCACTACGATGCGCTCTGGGGCGATGGATAGGTCATAACGATATTTGTAGTGCTTGCCAATGGCATGGCGTAGTTCTTCTAGTCCCTCTGCCGATGTGTAGCCAAAATGGCCTCTCTCGATCGCCTCTTTTGCCGCTTTTATCACCTTGGGCGTAGGCGGCAGGTCTGGCTGTCCCACCTCGAAGTGAATGGCATCTTTGTATTTCGAAGCATCCTTGAGTATTTGCATCACATAAAAGGGTGTGAGATTGTCTAGTCGCATAGCTCTCCTTTGCTACAATTATAGTAAAAAAGGAGCGAAATTGAGCGTACTTATGGAGATAGCGATGTTTCCTACTGATGTGGGGGAGAGCAAAAGCAAGTATGTAGCCGAAGTTTTGAAGGTGATCGAAAAGAGTGGGCTAGCCTACCAGCTCACGCCGATGGCTACTATCGTAGAGGCCGAGAGTGTAGAGGAGCTCTGCTCGTTGGTGCCCAAGATGTACAGGGCTTTGGAGGCAATGGGTGTGGGGCGCGTCTATAGCGTGATAAAGTTTGACATCCGTCTCAGAAAGAGTGATAGGTTGCGTCAAAAAATCGAGTCAGTGCAAAAGCATCTTAGCAGTGGCGAGCGGCATACCGAACGGCATTGATGTAACTTGAGGTTTTGGCCAAGCCTTTGTAGGCTATATCGTATGCGGTGCCGTGATCTACGGAAGTGCGTAGGATTGGAAGATTCAAAGAGACGTTGATCGATTCCTCAAAATAGAGGGCTTTGAGGGGTATGAGCCCCTGGTCGTGGTACATTGCTACGATATGTGAGACATTTTTACGAAAATCGGGTGTAAAGGCAATGTCTGGTACCACGGGACCAAAGTAGATATCTTTGCCTATTTTTTTATTCACTTTTTTGATAGCCGCTGCAATTTTCTCCTCTTCATCGCCAAGCACCCCTCCATCGCCTGCATGGGGATTGAGTCCCAGCACGGGAACGGGCAAAAGGGGCTTTGTGCTTTCGTAAAAATCGACCAAAAAGCGAGCAAGCCTCTTTTTTTTTATCTGCTTTGGTACCTCTTTGAGGGGGATATGCTCGGTGTAGAGGGCCACAAAGAGCTTGTCGCAGCCAAGCATCATGATGGCCTCTTTTTTGAAGCGTTTGCGCAGATAGTTGGTGTGGCCGCTGTAGTGGATACTGGCTTTGTGCCATGCCTCTTTGTTGATAGGTAGTGTCACCACCGCATCGGTTATACCGTTTGCCGTCATCTCTACGGCTTTGGTGAAAGAAGCGAAAGAGAGCCTCGCGCTTTTTTTACTGATACGGCCCGGTTTTATACTAAAATCTCCTTGTACATATTCGATCTCCAAATCTTTTGGTAACCCGATTTTTAAGAGCTTGGCGGCGCGCTCAAGCATCTTTTTATTGCAAAAGTACAAAGGCGTGCAAAACTCTTTGAGGATTTCGTGGGACTTTAGAGCAATCTCTGGCCCTACGCCGTTGATATCTCCGATACTAATCGCAACGACAGGCTTCATCGATGAGTCCTTTCATCTCTTTGATGGCCGCTTTTAGTCCCACCCATACGCTTCTTGCTATAATGCTTTGGCCGATATTGAGCTCTATGATGTTTGGCATCGCAGCGATACGGCCCACATTTTGGTAGTTGAGCCCGTGTCCGGCGGCTACGAAAAGACCCGCTTGGGCGGCGTAGATGGCAGAATTTTCCAGATCGCCTAAGGCTTTGGAGAGGCGCTCTTTGAGCTCTTGGCGTGAGAGTCCCAGCTCCTTGATGGCGTGGGGAGTATGGGGGAGATTGGTGTAGAGCATGGCGTAAAGATTGGCGTACTCGCCGGTGTGCAGCTCTACCATATCCGCACCTGTATCGGCACTAGCCGCGATAATCTCAAAGTCTGGATCCACAAAGAGCGACACGTCGATCTCATACTCTTGCAGCTTTTGTACCGCCTGAGCGATCGCCTCAAAGTTGCTGATCACGTCCAGTCCCCCCTCAGTAGTTACCTCTTGACGCTTCTCGGGCACAAGTGTAGCCCGATGGGGCCGAAGAGAGCAGACGATATCCAAAATCTGCGGGTCGATGCTACACTCCATATTTACTGGTAGCGGCGAGAGCTCTACGATCCGGCTAGCGTCGTAGTCGTTGATGTGGCGTCTATCCTCTCGTAGATGGATCGTGATCTGATCGGATCCGGCTCGCTGGGCTATTCCCAAAGCGTGTACAGGATCTGGGTCGTTTATTTTGCGGGCTTCTCGCAGTACGGCGATATGGTCGATATTGACTCCCAGCTTCATCTGCCTCTCCTTGCGTAAAACTCTTTTTTGAATGTAGCATAATCTCCTTGAAGGATTGCTTGTCTAGCCTGGCGCATGAGGCCAAGATAGTAGTGGAGATTGTGCAAGGAGGCGAGGCGGTAGTAGGTGAGCTCCTTGGCTCTGTAGAGGTGATGGATGTAGCCGCGGCTGTAGTGACGGCAGGTGTAGCAATCACATGCCTCATCCAGCGGCCCTTTGTCTAATTTATAGCGAGCCGATTTGATATTGAGTCGGCCAAAGCTGGTAAAGAGGGTACCGTTTCTCGCGTTTCTTGTGGGCATCACGCAGTCAAACATATCCACTCCCCGCTCGATGCACTCTACCAGATCCTCTGGAGTCCCCACCCCCATGAGATAGCGCGGCTTATTTGCTGGCATTAGTGGGGTGGTGAGCTCTACGGTTGTATACATCACCTCGTTCTCCTCTCCCACGCTCAGACCTCCTATGGCAAAGCCGTCAAAATCGAGGGCTGTGAGCTCTTGTGCGCTTTGTCGGCGAAACTCTGGATCTGTGCCTCCTTGGATGATGGCGAAGATATTTTGATCCACACCTATCCCCTCGGCCTGCTTTTTTTTGTGGTACTCGATGGATTCTTTAGCCCATTTGGTGGTACGCTCCACCGAAAGGCGTAAGCGCTCTTTGGTAGCCGGAAGTGCCACGAGGTCATCTAAAATCATCATAATATCGCTACCCAGGTCGTACTGAATATCGAGTACCTTTTGGGGGGTGAAGTAGTGGCGCGATCCATCAATATGGCTTTGGAACTCTATACCGTTTTCGTCGGCTTGGCTGATGTCGCTAAGGCTAAAAGCTTGGAATCCGCCACTGTCTGTAAGGAAGCTGCGATGATAGCCTGTAAAGCCGTGTAGTCCTCCAAAAGCCTTGACCACTTCCTCCCCCGGGCGTAGGTACAGATGATAGGTATTGGCCAAGATAATTTTGGTATCTAGATGCTCAAGCAGATCAAAAGTATCGAGGGATTTGACGCTAGCGGCGGTGCCTACGGGCATAAAGAGGGGAGTTTTTATGGTAGAATGTTTGGTTTGAATGGTACAGGCTCTTGCACTGCCGCAGGTGCCATCGACGCTGAATTTCAAAAACTATCCTTTCAAAAGGGGTTTGGTGCAGACAAATGTTTTAATACTGGCCGATGGAATTGTAGCAAAACATTTTTTGCAGCGCTTGGCCAAAATCTATTCGGGTCACAATCGCTACTATGTGGTCTATACCGATCCAACAATCCGCCCTGAAATAGAGAGCGAAAACTTTTTGTTCTATCATTTTGATCCCACCTCTTTTGTTAAACTCTCCCATCTATTTACTAGACGCTACAACGAAGCGATCATAGTCTTAGGCAACAAGATAGATACCCTTGCCTCTTTTGAGAATATTAGGCGGCTTGATAACGCTCTTCCTATTGTTGTGCTTGATCGATGGGATTTGCATCTGGAGGGTAAAAACTTCGTTTTGCTCAACGCCAACGATATTTTAGCCGCGTATGTTTTTGATCATGTGCCAAACGTCCCTGTCATCGCCCAAAATGTGGGTCTTGGCAAGGGGGAGATAATGGAGGTGCAAGTCCCCTCGGGAAGTAGCTACGTTTATCGGCACATTGGCTCGATCGAGCAAAAAAGATGGCGTATAGCAGCGCTTTATCGAGATAATGAACTCATACTCCCAGAGCCCTATCATGTCATTTTACCTAATGATCTGCTCCTTTTGGTAGGAGATCCGGAGGTTTTGGAGCAGGTCTTTAAATCGATAAAGCAAGAAGTGGGTCAATTCCCCATGCCCTATGGCAGAGACTCCTATTTGTTGATCGATATGGCCCAAATGGATGCCAAAAGCATACGCCATATGGTTTTGGGAGCCATTTTTTTGCATCAAAGATTAAAAGACCGCTCCCTTTTCATTCGAGTGATCAATCCAAACGATATCGCTTTGCTCGATTTTATCAAGGGGTATGATGGCAAGAGTATCGATGTGTGGGTGGAGTATAGGGAGTGTGATCTTTTGAAAAAGATTGATGAGGATTTATATAGCCACCCCATCGGTCTTGTTATGCTGTATAAAAAGTTCTTTAGACAAAGAAAATTGAGAAAATTTTTGTATGGGAAAGCTCTGCCTGTGATCTCTTTGTCCTGTGCCTCTTTTGAGACTCTCAAAGAGGCCGCTTTGATTCTTGGTCCAGACAAAGATATTGAGCGTATCTCTTCTGTTGTCTTTGACATTGCCATTCAGTTGCGCCTTACTCTCAAACTCTATCAGTATACCCAAGATACCCATCCCATTCACGAAGAGATTATTGAGTATTTTGAAAACTTGGCCACTATTTTCTCAAAGCCTCTACAAGTGATCAAAACCTCCTCCAATCCTATCCGCCTCATTGCCAATGAAAAGGATATGCTTCTTATCTATCCTTTTAGCAAAAAAGTGGTCAAGG
>JALWCE010000032.1:27365-38145 GCA_027036935.1 Nitratiruptor sp.
TGGTCAAGGCAAATCCTTTGAACATCTTTTGCACCGATCCAGAAGCCCTTTTTTACAAGCTTGATCGTCACCATCAAATCTTTATTCCCGTGTTATAAAACTATAAACAAACTTTTCTTATAATTAGGCAAAAAATCGAGGTTTGTATGCGAGTGCACATCCCCTTAAAAAAGTGTGAAGATCGTAGCTACGATATCCATATTGATACTTTGCCAAAGATTGAGCTTGGAGGTAAGGCGGTAATAGTGACCAATCCAAAGGTAGCGGGTTTGCATCTAGGGTATCTTTTGCCAAAACTTTTGGCCAAGGAGCTCTATGTCGTAACATTGCCAGATGGAGAGGAGTATAAAAATCAGCAAAGTTTGGAGTATCTGCTTGATAGACTCTTTGATCATCAGATCGATCGTAAATCGACGCTTATAGCTTTTGGCGGTGGGGTGATAGGGGATATGACGGGTTTTGCGGCCAGTATCTATCAGCGCGGGATCGATTTTATCCAAATACCTACTACGCTGCTGAGCCAAGTGGATGCGAGCGTAGGGGGCAAAACGGGTATCAACAACCGCTTTGGCAAAAATCTTATCGGCGCTTTTTATCAGCCAAAAGCGGTCTATATCGATCCATATTTTTTACGCACGCTGCCTACAAGGGAGTTTGCCGCTGGTGTGGCCGAGATCGTGAAAATGGCAGTGGTGTTCGACAAGGAGTTTTTTGAGTGGCTAGAAAAGGCCGATCTGAGCGATACTAAGCAGCTTGCCCAAGCGATTAAACGATCAGTGGAGCTCAAAGCCGCCATCGTGGCAAAAGACGAAAAAGAGGGAGGTGTGCGGGCCAGTCTCAACTATGGCCATACCTTTGCCCATGTGATAGAGAATCAGACCAACTACTCTATCTATTTACACGGTGAGGCGGTGGCTATTGGGATGGTGATGGCCAATATGTTTGCTCGACGGCTGGGACTTTTAAGTGAGGAGGAGGCCAAGCGTATACAGAGGCTACTTGAGCGTTACGGGCTGCCTACTTGCTATGAGATCAAAAATCCTCAAGATTTTTATGAGCATTTCTTTTTGGATAAAAAGAGTTTTAACAAAAAGATCACTTTTGTTTTGCCAAAGGGAATAGGGGATTTTCTCATCACAGATAAAATCGAAAAAGAGGATATTTTGGCCGTGCTTCGCGAGTTTGCAAAATGCTAAGACTTTTGATTATAGCTTGTTTGACGCTTCTTTTTTGTTTTGCTCAAGAATCCAATAGTACCCAAGCTCATGATAAGAACGCCACGCAAGAGGCCGCATTGCTTAAAAAGCAGCGAGAGCGTCTAGCAAGTTTGCAAAGCTATCAAGAGGAGCTTGGCAAATTGGAACAAAAGATACAACATAATATCTGGCTTAAAAAATATGAGAACTATAAAACCTTTTTTGAAATCGATAAGGAGCTGCGTCAGGTTCAAAAAAAGATTAAGCGCTACAGACGATACAAAAGTAAACAAAAACTCCTCCAAGAGCTCAAAGCCAAAGAGGAGACGCTCAAAAGTCAGTTAGAGCTGCTCAAAGAGTACAAGGAGTCCCCTTTTAGCGAAGTTATCAAGCCTCAAAAGGTACCAGAACCTCCACAGATCAAAAATCCTATCGATATCGTTGGGGCACTTTCATATATCAAACAGCTTAGCAGCTCTAAAGAGTACTATCTCCAAAAGCTCAAAGATCTCAAAGAGGCCTTGGATCTTTTGGAGCAAAAGTACCAGCTTGTACGCAAAATCGACTCTTTGGCCCCATCGCCCAAAACAAAAGCTCAACTTCATACGCTCAAAAAGGAGATAAATGACTTTAAAGAGGCCTTGAAAGTGGCCAAGGAGAGTTTGGGGCTTTATCGTAGAAAGATCGAAGAAAATATCCTCAAAGCAACCGAAGAGATCAAAATCCAAGGACAAAAGGCGGCTCTTATTGGGGGGATAATCCTTGGTATTTTGCTCTTTAGCTTTTTTTTAAAATGGATGATACGCCGCTATATCCAAGACAACCAGCGGGCTTATATGGCCAATAAACTGGTCAACTTCAACCTAGCCTTTCTTATTATCGTCATTTTGCTCTTCTCCTACATCGAAAATGTGGATTATCTCATTACTATTTTAGGCTTTGCTTCTGCTGGTATCGCTATTGCGATGAAAGATATGTTTATGAGTATTTTGGGCTGGATGGTGATAGTTTTGGGCGGATCTATCCATGTGGGCGATCGCGTCAAGGTAAAGCGAAACGGACTTGAGTATGTGGGCGATGTGATCGATATCTCCCTTTTGCGTATGACGATACTAGAGGATGTAACTTTGACGAGTTATCTCAAAAATATCCGATCAGGCCGCGTCATCTTCATCCCAAACAACTACATCTTCACCGATCTTATAGCAAACTATACCCATTTGGGGCTCAAAACCGTATGGGACAACGTCAATTTCAATATCACTTTTGATTCTAATTACAAAAAAGCGGCTCATATCGCCAAAGAGACGGCTAGAAAATATGCCAAGGGCTACACCGATATCGCTAGAAAGCAGCTCAATAAACTTAGAAGTACCTATCACCTCAAAAATACCAACGTGGATGTGCGAGTCTATACCTTTGCTGAGGAGTACGGGATACGGGTAAGTTTGTGGTATATGACCAATTCCTATGCCACGCTAACACTTCGCAGTACCATCTCCTCAGAGATCATTGACCGCTATTTGCAAGAAGAGGATATCACCATTACCTATCCGGCGCAAAAGATTCTCTTGACAAAAGAGGATTTTAGTGCTAAAAGGGAGCCAAACGAGATGGGAGAAGAGGCGTGAGAGTCTATTTCAAAACTTTTGGGTGCCGGACCAATCTTTTTGATACACAGGTGATGATGAGCTCGCTTAAAGATTTCACCATAGCTCAAAAGGAGGAGGATGCCGATATTGTGGTGGTCAACTCCTGCACCGTTACCAACGGAGCAGATGGGAGCGTACGCAACTATATCAACAAAGTCACCAAATCTGGCAAAAAGATCTACCTCACAGGCTGTGGAGCTTTCACCAAAGGTGCACAGCTCTTTGGCCAAAAAAAGGTGGTCGGAGTCTTTGGCCATTCGGAAAAGAGAAGGGTCAACGAGCTGCTCAAGAAAGAGAACTTTTTTGAGCTGGGAGACTTAAAGAGTATAGATAAAACGATTGTGGGTGAATTCGTAGGCAAGAGTCGCGCCTTTATCAAGATACAAGAGGGGTGTGATTTTCGTTGTAGCTACTGTATCATCCCATATGTTCGGGGGGATGCGAGAAGCCAGGATGAGGAGCTGATCATAAAGCAGGTACGCCGTTTGGCGGCCAATGGCTTTGGGGAATTTATCCTTACTGGCACCAACGTGGGCAGCTATGGCAAAGATAGAGGGACTTCGTTGGCCAAACTCCTCAAACGCCTGAGTTTCATTCGTGGAGTCCGGCGTATTCGTATAGGTTCCATCGAACCTGTGCAGATTGACGAGGAATTTTTGGAGCTTTTGGATGAGCCGTGGATGGCGAGACACTTACATATTGCCTTGCAACATACAAGCCCTAGGATGCTGCAGATCATGAATAGGCGCAACGAGGTGCAAAAAGATTTGGAGCTGTTTGAAAAAATTGCGGCTAGAGGATATGCGTTGGGAAGCGATTTTATTGTTGGACATCCGGGTGAGACTAATGAGCTTTTTGAAGAGGCGGTAAAAAATATCAAAAAGTTTCCTCTTACCCATATCCATCTTTTTACCTACTCCAAGCGTGAGGGCACTCCCTCGGCCTCTATGAAACCGCAAGTCCCCGGCAATGTGGCCAAAGAGCGCTACAAAGTGATCCAAAAGATCATCAAGGAGAAAAATGAGGCTTTTAGGGCTAAAAAAAGGGAGCCTTTACAAGTGCTAGTTGAGAGCCAAAAAGATGGACTCTATTTCGGTCACGATCAGTTTTTTAATCCGGTCTTTATCCAAAGCGATCTCGATCTTGTGGGCAATTGGGTAGAGATTGGTGCGTATGAGGTCAAAAAAGAGGGTAATTTTGCGATCTTTTAGAAAAAAACTACTCTATCTCGCCGGCTCTGCCTTTTTACTGCTTTTGCTGTTGGCCTTTTTTGTCCAAAAGTATGATAAAAGCGGTACGATAGACTACTCTACATATCGTACCCTCGTACAAAGTCATATGATAGATCAAGCAAGAATTGGAGAGAAGTTTATCTATTTGCACAGCGGCCCCAATGTTTTTAAGATCCCAAAAGATGCCGTAGATCTCAAAGAGCTCTATCAAAGCGTGCCTATCAAGACAGAGGCAAATTTTGATTGGCTCGTAGATGTGGGGATGTTGTCGATTTTAGCTTTTTTGGTAGGGTATATGATCTACTATCTGAGGCGTCAACAGCGTGAGCCCATTCCTATTCGCCACGAGATACAAATAGCCCCCGCCCAAACGCCTGAAGAGTTCAAAGAAAATATTCAGCCTCAGACTAGTGATGTAACTTTTAAGGATGTGGCGGGGATCGACGAGGTCAAAGAGGAGCTTGAAGAGATCATCGACTTTTTGCAAGAGCCCCAAAAATATATCGACTTTGGCGTGCGGATGCCAAGGGGCGTACTGCTAGTAGGCCCTCCGGGAGTTGGCAAGACCCTCATAGCCAAGGCGGTGGCAGGAGAGGCTGGCGTGCCTTTTTTTTATCAAAGCGGTAGCGCTTTTGTGCAGATTTATGTGGGTATGGGAGCCAAAAGGGTCAGGGAGCTTTTCCAAAAGGCCAAGGAGATGGCGCCGGCTATTGTCTTTATCGACGAGATCGATGCGGTGGGCAAGGCTAGAGGGGGGATGAGAAACGACGAGAGAGAGGCTACGCTCAATCAGCTCCTTACTGAGATGGATGGCTTTAAGGATTCTACTGGCGTAGTGGTCATAGGGGCTACCAACAAGATCGAGGTGCTTGACGAGGCTTTGCTGCGTCCAGGTCGTTTCGATCGGCGTATTTTTGTCTCGCTTCCCAACAAGGAAGATCGCAAGAAGATACTCTCTATCTATTTGCGCCGCATTCCGCACAGAGTCGATTTAGAACAACTAGCCCAAATGACGGTGGGTTTTAGCGGGGCGGCATTGGCGAGTCTGGTGAACGAGGCGGCTTTGCACGCTTTGCGATCTGGTAAAAAAAGAGTGGAGCGAGAGGATTTTGAGCGGGTTAAAGATAAGGTGCTTTTGGGCAAGAAGAAACTTTTAAGCTACGATGAGAAAGAAAAACGGATCCAAAGTCTCTATCAAGGAGCCAAAGCTCTGGCGGCCTACTGGTACGGGGTCAATTTTGAAAAAATTACGCTCGTTGGCGGGAGCCTCTCCAAAGTGGATCGCGAGATCCTCTCTAAAAACGATTATTTAGCCAAAATTAAGGCCTTGATGGCAGGGTATGTAGCCCAAAAGATGGTTTATGATGAGGTCTTCTCCAATAGTGCTGAGGATTTAAAGCGAGCAAAGGTATTAGCCGAGGAGATGGTGCTCCATCTTGGAATGGGAGATCGTTTAATGGCTGATATGCAAGATGTGGCTCAGATTTTAGAGAGTGTGCAAGGAGAGCTAAAAGAATTTTTCAAAAACCATCAAAGAGTCTTGGAGGCAATAACCCAGCATATCCTCAGCCAAGAATCCATTACCAAAGCCGATATCAAGAGGATTGTCGATGAGATTTTTTAGCGGGTTCGGTTTTGCAAACGAATGGATACTTTTTAAAGATTTTTTGGATCGAGGGGAGTATACGGTAGCTGGCTTTAGCTATGGCGCTCAAAAGGCTTTACGCTACGCCTTGGAACTTTGCCGAAAAGGTGAGCGTATCCAAAAGCTCCAACTCCTCTCCCCAGCCTATTTCAATGGGCTACCACGATCCATCAAGCAAAAAGAGATCGTAAACTTTGCCAAAAATCCCGGGACTTATATGCGATTTTTTTATAAAAAGGCTCTCTATCCCGCTACTATCGATATGAAGCCTTTTATCAAAGAGCCCACGCTCGCAGAACTTAAAGAGCTGCTCTTTTTTGAATGGAGGGGCGAGGAGCTACAAGAACTAAGAGATGGCAAAGTAGAGATTGAGATATATTTAGGAGAGCTGGACAAGATCGTTGATGCTTCCAAGGCGCACCAATTTTTCAAAGAGTATGGTGTGAGCTATTTGATCAAAGGAGTGGGGCATCTCTTGCGGTAGTTTGATATAATTTGGTACAAAGGAGCGAAATGGACAAGATCAAGATCGGCGTGGTGACGGCCAGCGATAGAGCAAGTGCGGGAATTTATGAGGATATTAGCGGCAAAGCGATTATGGAGACGATGCAAGAGTATCTTAAAAACGATTTTACTATCGTCTATCGCTGTATCCCAGATGAGCGACAAGAGATAGAAAAAGTCCTCAAAGAGCTATGCGACGAGGAGGGGTGCGCGCTGGTGGTGACCACCGGCGGGACGGGGCCGGCTCCTAGAGATGTAACGCCAGAAGCTACCGAGGCGGTATGTGAGAAGATACTGCCGGGCTTTGGCGAGCAGATGCGAGCGGTAAGTTTGCAGTATGTGCCCACGGCTATCCTCTCACGCCAGACGGCCGGTATCAGGGGTAAAAGCCTCATCATTAATCTACCTGGTAAACCCAAAAGTATCCGAGAGTGCCTCGATGCGGTTTTTCCCGCCGTGCCCTACTGCATCGATCTTATTGGAGGTCCTCGCATAGAGACCAACGAAGAGGTGATCAAAGCTTTTCGGCCAAAAGGAAAATGATGGGCGTAACCGAGCGTTATGAGGAGTGTATGCAAAAACTGCTCAAAGAGCTAGAAGAGGAGTTTATGGCCATTTTGGCCGATCCCAAGTTAGATAAAAAACAAAAAAATCTGCGTACCAAACCGCTGGTTACCAAGAAGCAGATCTTGCTCAACACTCTTGAATCTTTACAAATGGTGGATAAAAACAGTGAAGCGTAAACATCTACGGCTCATTCCTATGTATTTGCTGGCTCTTTTTTTGATAGCCTCAATCCTTTTTATTTTCATAGCACCTATCTATATGGTCCACAAGGTCCAAACGGATGCCAAAAAGCCAAAGGATAAGCGGGAGTTGATCTATAAAGAGGAGTAGCTCCTATTTGCTTTGGCACTTGGGGCAGATGCCATAAAGGATCAACTCGTGGGTAAGAAGTTTGAAGCTGGCTTTTTGGGCGATGGCCTCTTGGAGGCGCTCTAGCTCTTCGTCATAAAACTCCAAAATCTTGCCGCACTCCAAACAGATCATATGATCGTGATGCTCCCCTCTGTTGAGTTCATACTTTTTGCTTTCATTGCCAAAGGAGATGGAGTTGACTAGATGCTCCTTTTCTAAAAAGGAGAGGGTACGATAAACGGTGGCTAGGCCGATGCTGGGATTGAGCTTTTTGACTCTTTGGTGGATCTCTTCTGGCGTGAGATGTTCTTTGGCCAAAAAGAGCACCTGCAAAATCTGCTCTCGCTGGGCTGAATTTTTGAGACCTCGCTTTTTGACCAAAGTGCGAAGCTCTTCGATATAGAGTTCGAGCTCCTTTTTAGCATTCATATAGCGGATCTGCTTCAAGCTTTTCTATAGGTATTTGGGAGCCGTCTTGGCATTTGCCGTAGCTGCCCTCTTGGATTTTTTTAAGAGCCTTGAGGATTTGGCGTTTCTCCTCTAAAAGCCGTCGTAGTAG
This sequence comes from Nitratiruptor sp., assembly GCA_027036935.1. Lineage (GTDB taxonomy): Bacteria > Campylobacterota > Campylobacteria > Campylobacterales > Nitratiruptoraceae > Nitratiruptor. Next base: position 35,072 of record JALWCE010000032.1, read on the forward strand.
TGCTTTGTCGCTATCGTTGAGGCTCTCTAGTTGGGCAAGATCTTCAATATCTTCTATGTTTTCGTAGGTGCCGATCTCTTCGAGCTCTTCAAGTAAAGCCTCAATGTCGCTTTGTACTTTTTGTAGCCGATTTCGTAAAATTTTTTCAAAATTTTGTAGTTGCTCAGGGCTCATGGAAGCTCCTTTTTTAAATGTATTATAGCTAAATGTGCATCATCAAAAAGAGTAGGTTTGGTAATTTTTACTCCTTGGATATAATGACAAAAATTCTACCATAGGAGTGGTAATGGGCTCAAAATTTTCACTATTAACCGATCTGTACGAGTTTACAATGGCTCAGATCTATGTTGAAAAGGGGATGGAGGAGGAGGCCGTTTTTGAGTTTTTTGTCCGTCCCGATGGCAAAAGGGCCTACTATGTGATGGCGGGTACCCAAGAGCTCTTGGAGGTTTTGGATGATTTTTGCTTTGGCGAGGATGAGATAGCATATCTGGAGCAAAGTGGGGAGTTTAGCCAAAAATTTTTGGATTATTTGAGAGATTTTCGGTTCAGTGGCGATGTGTGGGGGATGGTGGAGGGAGAGGTGTTTTTAGGGGGCGAGCCGGTGGTGAGCGTGCGTGCGCCTCTGCCCCAGGCCCAGCTCGTCGAGACGATCCTCATCAATACCCTGCAGCATCCTATCCTCGTGGCCACCAAGGCGGCTAGATGCATGAGCGTGGCTGAGGGCACGACTCTCGTCGACTTCGGTTTGCGCAGAGCCCATGGAAAAGACGCTGGTATGCGGGCGGCTAGGAGCTCCTATATAGCGGGCTTTGCAGGTACCTCCAATATGTTGGCTGGCAAGGAGTATGGTATCCCGGTCTTTGGGACGATGGCCCACTCTTTCATTATGGCTCATGAAAGGGAGGAGGAGGCTTTTGAGCGTTTTATGCGACGCTATCCCAACAACTCCATCTTGCTCGTGGATACCTACGATACGATCGAGGGGACCAAAAAAGCGATCGAAGTCTCCAAAAGGCTGGGTATACCCTTACGGGGTGTGCGGCTCGATAGCGGAGATATCCAAAGCCTCGCGCCAAAAGTGCGCCGGATGCTCGATAGTGCAGGATTGGACGAGGCTTTGATACTGGTAAGCGGCGGGGTGGACGAATTTGTGATCGCCGATCTTTTGGCCAAAGATGTGCCCATCGATGCTTGGGGCGTGGGGACGAAGCTTGTGGTAAGCGAGGATTTGCCAAGCCTTGATTGCGCTTATAAACTAGTAGAGTATAAAGGCAAGCCACGCTTTAAAAAAAGCAAAGGTAAAGTGACGCTGCCCATGCAAAAGCAGATCAAGAGGGAGTGGGACGAGCAGGGACTTTTCAAAGAGGATGTGGTGGAGATGATGGAGGCGATGCCTGAGGGTTTATTGCAAAAAGTGATGGAAAAGGGAAAAATATGTTATCGCGACTCTTTGGATCAGATAAGAGAAAGGGTGGCAAAAAGATTAAGCCACTTACCCTCTCATATGTTAGAGCTACAACCTGCTAAGCCAACTTTGCCTCGGCTGGGTCCAAAGCTAAAAACTTTGGCCAAAGAGCTTGGGATTTTGAGCTAGAGGCTTTGTTTTATGCAGGTGAGGAGAGTTTTGTTGTACAATTTCGCAAAAGGAGCGAGATGAGATTTGTATGGGGTATATGTGCCGCTACACTGCTATTTGCCAAAGTCCATACCGTTCGGCTTGAGCCTGTAGAGCTCTACCATATCAAATCGGCCGTAGCCGCTCAGGTGGTAGAGGCGAAAGAGGAATTAGAAGGGCGGCAGATACATAAAGAACTGGTGGTACGACTGGACGACAAGATCGATAGGGAGAATTTAAAGACGCTAAAGACCAAGCTCTCTTTGTTGCGAGATATCATCCAAATCACTCAAAAAAGCCTCGGCAATCTCCAAGAGATTATGCTGCTGCGTCAAAAAGATTATGAGCGTATCAAAAATCTAGCCACAAAATCTCGCTACGAAAAGGACCAGCGCAAGGCGGCCTATCTTTTGGCCAAAAACAGCCTCCTTGCGGCCAAGGAGAAGCTCAAAAACTTATTGACCCAGCAAAGCGAGCTTTTGCTCTCTATCGCCCGTACCAAAGATCTGATCGCCAAGAAAAACATCAAAGTCAGCGGTTATGTCTACAAAGTCTATCCAAGGCCGGGGGATATGGCGGCTATGGGAGCACCTTTGGTAGATATAGCCGATATCTCGAAAGCCAGAGCCGTCCTTTATCTTACGCCACAAGAGATTGAAGCTCTGCCAACCAAGCATATCTATATTGATGGCAAAAGAAGCGACCTCAAATTTGCCAAATTGCTTAAAATCACCGACCAAAACTACATCACCCAATACCGAGCCGAGCTGATACTCCCGGCTCCCAAACTTTTCGATCAATTTATCACAGTGGAGATACGATGAAAAAAACAGCCTGTCCCTTGGATTGCTATGATGCGTGCAGTGTGGTCTACGAGTCAAACAAGCTCAAAGGAGATCCAAACCACCCTTTTACCAAAGGGCATCTGTGCTATAAGCTCAACCACTACTTCGACTACCCACAATTAAAGTCCGCCAGATACCGAGGCCAAAAGATCTCGCTGGACGAAGCACTGGATATCTTAGAAGAGAAGATCAAAGCAAGCGATGAGATCCTCCACTACCGCGGCAGCGGCAATGTGGGCAAGATGCAAGCAGTGAGCGATCTATTTTTCGCCTCAATAGGAGCGACGCTGACCACCGGAAGTCTTTGTGACGCGGCGGGACAGCTGGGGATCGAGCAAGGAAGAGGCAAAAATTTGATTTTACCCATCGAGCAGATCCAAAAAAGCGAGCTGGTGATCGTATGGGGCAGAAACATCGGCTATACCAACCACCATCTCATCCCCTTTTTGGAGGGCAAAACACTGGTGGTGATCGATCCGGTCAAAACCAATCTGGCCAAAAACGCCGCCATGCATATCCAGCTCTCTCCTAGAACCGATCTAGAACTTGCCTGTATGCTCGCAAGATTTGTCTATATGCAAAACAAGGAGGATGAGGAGTTTATTAAGGAG
>JALWCE010000033.1 GCA_027036935.1 Nitratiruptor sp.
TAATTTTTTGGCCAAACTGTATTGAGGCATAGATATCTACCTCTCTTGCTGCTACCAGATCGCTTGTAAAATCTCCATACATCGCTCCGAGACTCACCTTATCAAAACTATACTCCCCACCCAATGTATAGGCCAAAGCGTTAGAGGATTGCAACGCATCAATGGTCAAATCCTCCATTGAGGTAAAAAATGGGCCGCCTCCAAAACTCCACATACTGCCCGTATCGCCAAACTCTTTATTGCAAGCCGCAGTTACAAAAAGTCCATCTTTGTTATATGCCATCAAAATGCCGGCTGTGCGGCTGTGGATAGGACCAGCTAGAGCTTTGCCTATATCGTTTGCCATATCAAACTCAAAAGAGCAGGCAATATCATGCCACTGCCAACTTGCATCCATATACGCTATATTGGCTATCTCATCGATATGGTAGAGCCAAAAACCATACTCCCCATACTCCAAGCCCGCCAGTGTCATGCCGTTTTGTTTCTGCGTCCCCGCCACCTCATAAAGCGATTTGAAGCAATAGATATCGCCCCCGCTCTCCCATCCGGCCATTTTGGTCAAATGAGCCAAAATTATATGGAGATCGCCCTCATATTCGGCTAAAACGCCCTCAAAAAAGTTTGGTACCATACGGATATCGTCACTATCAGCGTGAGGCGTATCTATCCTAAAACGTCCCCCTTTGAATCTCAACTCTTTATATCCATATGCGGCAAAAGCCTCAGATACGAAAAGTCCGCCACGCTTTTTTGAACCAAAAAACTCCTCATTTGAATTATTGGGAGCGAGTCCTAGATCGCTTACGCCATAAAAACTCACTCCAGCTCCAAGTCCATAAGCAAAGGAGGTGTCAAAATGGATATGTCCCCCTAATGCAAATGTGCTATCGCTTCTTTTTGATTTGATAAAGCCAGTACGAAGTTTTGCGTTTAGATGGACATATAGATCCTCACCCAATCTGGCTCGTAGCGAATCTTTGGCCAAAAGGGTCAAAACCAGACCCAAAAAAATAGTTACAATTGATCTCATCTATCTCCTTGCCGCAATTTTATCGCAATCGCAATTGTATGCAAAGACTACTTATAAAATTATTAATCATGATAACCATTATCATTTTTATATTATAAAAAGCGTATAAATTGAGCAAAAAGTCCCATCTAAACCAAAAAATCGATCGACGGTGCAAATATGCGATATTTTCCAAAAGAAAAGCCGATAAAGATTATAAAACAGAAACAACAAAGGAGGCTTGGTATGTTTGATAAGCTCAAAGAGATTAAAGAAAAAGGGATCGGCAAAATAAAGGATGCTGGTCTTTCAAAAGCCGCTCAAGTTGCTATAAACAACTTTATAAAGGAGTATGGCAAGATAGTGCATCTAAATATAGACTCCACAAATAAAACCATTGATTTGGAGATTTTATTAGAAGGAGAAGCGCAACCGCTAGCAGTTACCATAAAAGAGTATGATATCTTGCAAAAAGAGGGTCAATATTTTGTCAAGATCGACAATATCCAAACCTCTAGAGCGTGGATCAATACTTTAGCCACAAACTATCTCAACGGGAAAACATTCGCGATTCCAAAAGAGTACGCAAGCGTCATACAAAAGATATTGTAATACGAAAGATAACTATTCCAATTAAAAGGAATCCCATGAAAATCACAAACCACGCTACAAAAAGATTTTTAGAAAGGGTGCTTAAAAAACGTCGCTACTCTTATCAAGAGTTCAAAAAAGCAAACGACCTTTTAAAAAAACATTTCGCCAATATCAAGACCCACAGAAACACCATCCCCCTCCCAAACTTTAAGGGATATATGGCTATCGTACAAGAAAATACCGTCGTTACCATTATTCCAAAGGATAGAGGATGGCACAAAAAGATTAAAATTAAAAAGGGCAGCTCAAAAAAAGGAGTTAATCGCAAAGTAAAAACTCGCATCATATCGCACATTTATTTCTTAAATGAAATTGAAGTAAAGTAACCCATAAACTCATTGAGTATAATTTTGGCTAAAAAAGGGTCTAAATGGATTATTTGCGTATCATAGGAAATCAACGGCTCAAAGGAGAAGTGACGATATCGGGGGCAAAAAATGCGGCTTTACCGCTCATTGCCGCTACGATTTTAGCTAAAAACGAGGTAAAAATCTCCAATCTTCCAGAGGTCCAAGATATAAAAACTCTTCTTAAACTTCTACAAAATTTAGGAGCCTCCCACTCTTTTAAGGACAATACAGCCACCATCGATACCTCTTCTTTAGCCTCTACCATCGCCACATACGATATAGTACGGACTATGCGCGCCTCTATACTGGTATTAGGACCTTTACTGGCTAGATTTGGCCATTGTGAGGTCAGTCTACCCGGAGGCTGCGCCATTGGACAGCGGCCTATTGACTTACATCTTAAAGCTCTGGAGCAGATGGGAGCAAATATCTCCATCAAAAGCGGCTATGTCATAGCCGAAGCACCCCAAGGACTCCACGGTGCTCGTATCATTTTTGATAAAGTTACGGTAACGGGTACGGAAAACATCCTCATGGCCGCCGCTTTGGCTAAAGGAGAGACCACCATCATCAACGCCGCCAAAGAGCCAGAAGTAATCCAGCTAGCTCAAGAGCTTCAAAAAGCGGGGGTAGAGATAGAGGGTATCGGGCAAAATGAGATACGCATAGTAGGAACTGACAAAGAGCCTTTGAAATTTCCAGATATTAAAGTCATCCCCGACAGGATCGAAGCAGGTACCTATTTGTGTGCGGGAGCCATCACCCAATCAAGTATCACTTTGCAAAATGTCACTCCCTACCATCTCGAGGCCGTACTTGTTAAATTCGAGCAAATGGGCTATAAATTAGATACGGATGAAACATCCATCACTATTCACCCAGCCTCTACAATTACTCCCGTTAGCATTACCACAAGCGAATATCCAGGTTTTCCTACCGATATGCAAGCTCAATTCATGGCCCTCTCACTATTGGCAGAGGGGACGTCCATCATAGAAGAGCGACTTTTTGAGAACAGATTTATGCATGTGAGTGAATTGCGCCGTTTTGGAGCCGATATCAAACTAAAAGGCAATATCGCCACTATCATAGGGCCTACCAAACTCTATGGAGCCGATGTAATGGCTACGGATTTGCGAGCGAGCAGCGCGCTGGTACTGGCGGGCCTGGCAGCCCAAGGCCAGACCAATGTCCACCGCATTTATCACCTCGATCGCGGCTACGAATCGATAGAAAAAAAACTCGGGGCTCTAGGAGCCAAAATATTCAGACTCAGGGAGTAGATCACTCCCGCTCTTCGTAAATAATGATCTCCGTCCCACAATCTCTTGTGGTAACAGACCTGCTTCTTGGCACCATTCCTTTTTCAAACTTTGCAAGTTCAGCTTGAAGCCGCTCTACCTCTCGTTCGAGCTTGGCTATCTCCTCTTTTAGACGCAAAATGATCTCAACCCCCGCAAGGTTGACTCCCATCTCTCTAGTAAGATTGAGGATCGTCTTGATACGATCGATATCCTTTTGCGAATATAGTCTTGTTTTGCCCTCTGTCCGAGAGGGTGAGATGAGCCCCTCCCTTTCATATTGTCTTAGGGTTTGAGGATGAATATTGAGCACTTTGGCAACTACACTAATCAAATAAACTGGTTCATCATATTTATGCATTTTCACCTCCTGGTAACTTCTCTTGCATCATTTTCGCAAGCTCTGGATCGAGCTCTTCTGCCTTTGGCAGTACGATATTGGTCGTAAGATAGAGATCTCCTTTTTGCTTGGTCTTTCTATCTATTACGCCCATTCCCTTGACTCTAAACTTTTGATTACATTTGGTGTTTTGAGGCACTTTGAGAGTAATCTCTCTCTCCAAAGTGGGGACTTTGACCTTTCCGCCAAATAGCGCCACCTTAAGCGGGATATCGATCCTTTTATACAGATCATTACCTACTCTTTCGTACTCGGGATCTGGAGCTACTTCAACTTTAAGCAGCAAATCCCCTCTATGACCCTTATATGCTTTGCCTTTGCCTCTGATACGCAAAGTATCGCCATTTTTTATACCCGCTGGAATACGCACGTCAAAAGTCTCGCCATTGATATTTAAAGAGTGGGTGCCTCCCAGTACGGCGGTACGAAAAGGGATGGTAATCTTTGCGTGCATATCAAGATCTGGCTGAGCAAAATCCTCAAACCCACCAAAGCCGCCAAATCCTCCTCTAGAAAATCCACTTTGAGCTCCTCCTGAAAATCCGCCGCCAAAAATACTGCGTAAAATATCCTCAAGATCCACTCCTCCTTGAAAATTTTGCTGGGCAAAATCGTGAAAATTTTGACCGCCAAACATACTATCGCCATACTGATCATACTGCTTTCTCTTCTGTGGATCGCTCAAAATCTCATAAGCGGCATTAATCTCTTTGAATTTCTCTTCACACTCAGGATCTTTACAGATATCGGGATGATATTTTCTAGCCAATTTTCTATATGCTTTTTTTATCTCTTCGGGAGTTGCTGAAGGGCGCACTCCCAATGTTTCATATAAACTTTTACTCAATTTTCCACCTCCAAATTTTTTACTACTATTATACCATAAAACTTTAGTCTTGATAAATCAATTTTTATTAACGTCTTGTTAAAAAAGTCCATCTATCCTAAAATTTTGCTATACTTAAAAAAACCAAAAGAGGATAAAATGACACCAAAAGAGCGGTATAAAAAACTCAAAGAACATCTCTTAGAAGAAAACCCCGTATTGGTAGAGGTGATCGACGAATATATTGCACTCGATCGCATAGCCAAAGAGATAGGCCTGCTTACACAGGAGCAAACCTACACTGAATCGATCTCTTGGTGGCCCCTCATCTCAATACTCGGTACCTTTAGTGCTGGCAAATCTAGTTTTATCAACGAATATCTAGGCCAAAAGGTCCAAGAATCTGGCAATCAAGCCATTGATGACAAGTTTACCGTCATTTGCTACTCAAACTCCCAAGAGGTAACTACCCTGCCCGGCGTAGCTTTGGACGCAGATCCTCGATTTCCTTTTTACAACATCTCCAAAAAGATCGAAAAGATCGATCCAGAGGATAAAAATATCAACCGCTACCTTCAGCTCAAAGCGGTCAAAAGCGACAACATCAAAGGAAAGATCTTGATCGATTCTCCCGGATTTGACGCTGATGTCCAGCGAGACGCCACGCTCAAAATCACAAGCCATATTATCGATCTGAGCGACTTGGTACTTATCTTCTTTGACGCGCGCCATCCAGAGCCCGGAGCGATGCGAGATACCCTCGATCATTTGGTAGAAGTGGCCAAAAACCACGCCGACTCGGATAAAGTACTCTATGTTCTCAACCAAATCGACACCTGCGCCAAAGAAGACAACCTTGAAGAGATTATCGGCGCTTGGCAGCGAGCTTTGAGTCAAAAGGGGATCGTAAGCGGAAAATTTTACGCCATCTACAATGAATCTTTGGCCCGATTTGAGGACGAGGCTCTCCATACCCGATTGAAGAAGAAAAAAGATGAAGATTTGGCCAAAATTTTAGAGAAAATGAATAAAGTTCTTATCGACAGAGCCTATCGTATCGTCAAAAATGTGGAATATCGAGCCAAAGAGATTATCGACACTCTACCAAAACTCAACGCCAAACTCTCCTCCTTTAGACAAAGAGTACTCATAATAGATATCCTTTTGGCCCTTTTGCTAGGAGGCGGAGCGCTCTACCTAGCCACTCAATTTCCATCTTTTTCCCCTCTTTTTTATGGCGGCGCTGTAATACTTTTTTTACTCTTTCATTTTCAGCTTAAAAGTTGGCTTGCAACCAAAATGGCCTCGAGAATCGAAGATAAAAGTCTTCAAAACGCATTTAAAAAACAAACCAGATGGTACAGACCCTATCTCTTTGCGACCATCAATGCCAAAAAGATAGAAGAGCGCCTCCAATCTTTAATAGAATCTTCCAAAAACTTTATCCAAAAACTTAACGACCAGTTCATCGCTTTGAAAAAGAGGAGCATCCAGAGCCAATCGGCTCATCAAACCCCTCCACAAGAGACTCAAACGCCAAATACACAAGCCTCAAGCTCTTTGAGCTCTTCATAACCCACCGCCTTAGGAGCGATCTCTCCTAAGGGTGGTAATGGCTCTTTTTTGAGCGTACTCAAAATATACCAAGCCAAAAACTCAGGCTCATAACGACGAAGTATACGCTTAGAAAAGCGCTCAAAATCTTTATAACCGCTTCGCTCAAACTCTGCTAATACCACATCAAGCACATCTGCCAATCGTCGCAGCGGCACGGCCCAAAAGATAAGTCTCGCCTCACTCCGCTCGCAACTATACAAAGCTCCTAAAAACAATCGCACCCCCCGCTCCACTTGCCCAAAGCCGTTGGTGCGTATTCCCACAAGTCCGATATCGGCTAGAATATGTCGTCCGCATCCCTTAAGACAGCCGCTATATCCCACCCGTATGGAGTATTTTGACATTTTATCTATCAAAGTTTGCGCCTCTTGCTTTGTGTCAAAAAGGGAATAGATACAATATCGACTCCCCGCACATACGAGCATCGCCGATATGGGATGAGGGGAGGGATCGACTTTTTTGTCAACTCCTATGAGGTAGATATTTTGATCCACACCCAAACGAATCTGAGCTCCACGCTCTTTAGCCAAAGCTAAAAGAGAGGCAAATTCTTCTACTCCCACCTTTCCAAAATTAGTTTGGTACCTGTAAGCAAAAGTAGCCTCACGAAGTTCCTTATATTTTTTGATATCCTCTTTTTTAAGAAGAAGCCGCCCCGCACCCCTCCACTTTTTTGGATAAAACTCTTTGAGTCTTTTTTTTACCTCCTCCATTCCAATCCCTTCAATCAGGTGAAAAAGCCTCGCTTTTGTCCTTTTTTGACGGGGACCATGGCAGATATACAGATGGGCAACGGCCTCAAAGAGAGGGACCACTTCCTCTTTGGGTACGAAAATATCGGCATCTTGGGCAAGATTTGAGTTTTTACCGCCAAGATAGAGATTAAATCCCATTAAACTATCTTTTTGAGCCAACAAAAAAGCGGCATCGTTTGAAAAGAAACTTTGAGCGCTTTGGCGCATCCCTACCACGGCGGTATTGAATTTGCGAGGGAGCATTCCAAGGAGTGAGGGATCTAAAACAATTTCATTCATCTTTTGAATAAGAGGCCAGGCCTCTATCTCGCACTCTTTTGCCACCCCATCGTAAGGATCGGTGACGATGTTGCGAAAATTATCCACCAAAGTCCCAAAGGTACTCACTCCTACCTCTTTGAGCCTTTTATGGATATGAATGGCTTGGGATAGAGTAAGATCGTGCAGTTCTATTTGCGCCCGTGCGGTGAGCAATATCCTCGCATTTGCCCTTTTAGCCTCCATAAGAAGCTTTTGGAGTTGTTCATACCCTATCCGACCTGCGGGCACTCTAATTCGTAGCATAAATCCGGGTCTTGTTTTAACTCCGTAAATCCCAAAATTTTTGAGGTAAAAAAGATCAGCGTCGTCTAATATTTTTTCCTCGAGAGTATCCAGCCTTTGGTAATATTTGATGGGAGGAAGCTCTTGTTTACGTTTTTCGATTTTATTGAGTTTCATAGCATCTCTTTTAGCTCCAAAGCGTTTTTGAGTGCGGCTCCGCTGGCCGTATTATCAAAAATAACTATCTGCTCCTTGGGACCTTTTTTAATTTTTTTGGCCAAATTTTGTAAAAACTGCTCATCATACATACTATAGTATATCTTTGGAGAGCCGTGCAGCCGCCAGTAGGCAAACTCTTTATATCCTCCGGGAAAAGAGTCTTCCCCATAGCGGGGCGGATCGGCGGCGACTCTAGCAATTCTTAGCTTGGCCAAAAGCTCTTCAGCCTCCAACCAGCTCTTATGTCTTGGCTCAAGGGCTATGAATCCCTTATAAAGTTCCCTGAGCCTTTGCAAAAATTGCCCCGCAATATCCAAATCATAGCTTAGGCTTGGTGGCAGCTGGACCAAAAGGGCGTACCATTTCTTCCCAAGATGGCCCACTACTTTGCAAAACTCCTCCAATCCTTCGGTAGAGCGAAGTTTGCGAAAGTGGGTAAAAGAGCGGTGGAGTTTGACACTAAATCGAAAATCTTTGGGCGTAGAGTTGGCCCACTTTTGAAAAGTAGAGGATTTAGGCAGCCGATAAAAGGTTTGGTTGATCTCCGTGATATCCAAGAGCTTGGAGTAGCGCTCCAACCCACTCCCCTCTTTGGGAAATTTATCGGCCAAAGCTTTAGGAATGGCCCAACCCGCCGTGCCGATGCGTACCATCAGTGTAAGAAATGGCGCACACCGGTAAAGTACAAAGCAATGCCGTGCTCATCGGCGGCTTGGATCACCTCCTCATCACGGATACTACCACCGGGCTCCACGATCGCCTTAACACCTGCTTTGGCCGCCTCGTCCACGCTGTCTCTAAATGGAAAGAAAGCTTCGCTGGCCATCGCCGCGCCACGCACATCGATGCCAAGCTCCTTGGCCTTTTGCAAAGCGCACTTAGCCGCATCTACCCGACTAGTCATTCCCATACCAATAGCTACAAGCGCTCCATCTTTGACATAGGCTACGCAGTTGGATTTAGTCAACGCCGCTATTTTCCACGCTATTAAAAGATCTTTTTTATCTTCTACTCCCACTTTGCTTACCTGCTTGGCCTCAAGCACCTCTTCTTCTTTGACCTCATCGGCTGTTTGATAGACAAAGCCCCCCTCGATATGCTTAAAATCATACAGATCGCCGCTGATCTCAAGCTCCGGCCGGCCCAGATCAAAGAGCTTGATACGCTTTTTATTTTCAAAGACCTCTTTAGCCTCATCAGTAATTTTACCGGCGACGAGAACCTCCACAAATATCTTGTTTATCTCCTGGGCCAACTCCTTGGTCACTACGCCATTGACGGCCACTACGCCTCCAAAGGCGCTCACCGGATCGGCTTCCAAAGCCTTTTGCCAGCTGGTAACGAGATCCTCTTTGAGCGCTACACCACAGGGGTTGCCGTGTTTGACGATCACCACACTCCCCTTACCTAAACTTACAGCGATCTTAGTAGCAGCGTTGATGTCGGTGAGATTGTTAAAACTGGGCTCGCCTTTGAGGATATTGAGCTCCTCGTAAAAGTCCTCAAACTCATAAAGCGCCCCTTTTTGGTGTGGATTTTCTCCATAGCGGGTATCGAAAACTTTTTTACCTACAATAAACTGCTTTTGGCCAAAACCTTCGTAAAATCTTTCATTCATATAGTTGGCGATCGTAGCGTCATAATTGGCCGTATGCTCAAAAGCCTTGATCATAAGATCACGACGAAACTCCAACGTATTTTTGCCATTTTTAAGAGCATCGATCACTTTGTCGTAATCTTTTGGATCGGTCACGACGAGTACGCTCTCAAAATTTTTGGCCGCACTTCTGACCATACTGGGCCCGCCGATGTCGATATTTTCAATAATCTCTTCTAAATCTTCGGTACGCTCTATCGTCTCTTTAAACGGATACAAATTGACACACACCAAATCGATAGGCTCGATACCAAGCCTTTTAGCCTCTTCTACATGGTTAGGCTTGTCTCTCCTATAAAGGATACCGCCGTGGACATAGGGGTTGAGTGTCTTGACCCGTCCCTCAAAGCATTCAGGAAAGTTAGTGATCTCGCTAATTTCTATTACATCGATCCCAGCATCTCTAAGGACTCGCCAAGTCCCCCCGGTGCTCACGATCTCATAGCCCAACCCTTTTAAAGCCTTGGCAAACTCCACGATACCAGTTTTGTCGCTGACGCTGAGCAGTGCTCGCATATCTATCCTTTAGATTTTTGATCAAATTATATCTATTTTTGGCTTAGATTCGATATTTGTCGACTACCTAACATTTTGGTTAGAAAAAACAAGAATTTAATAAACAATTTACTATTTACACGCTAAAATCGGCTAAAATGGCAAAGGTTGGATAATGAACGATCCCACCGCTTCGGTAGAGATTCCAAATCTTCCTCCACAACTTGCAGGACTTCAAAAAATTGCTTTGAATTTGTGGTGGAGCTGGAACGCTAGAGCCCAAAATCTCTTCCGATCCATAGAGGCTTATTTATGGCAAGAGTGCGGCCATAATCCTATCAAACTGCTCAGGATGCTCGACAAAGAGCATTACGAGAAATTATTGGGTAATGAAGCATTTTTACAAGAGTACCACTATGTCTATGCTCTTTTTCGCCGTTATATGGAACAAAAGTCTGACTGCTCCGATATCCCCCCTATCGCCTATTTTTGCGCCGAGTATGGACTGCATAGATCCCTACCCATCTATTCAGGAGGTCTAGGCTTTTTAGCCGGAGATATTCTCAAAGAGGCGAGCGATATGAATTTGCCGATGGTGGGGATCGGCTTTATGTATCCAGGAGGCTATGTCCATCAAGTACTCGATAGCAGCGGCTGGCAGCAGGGGCAAAGCGAGCAAATTATTAAAGAAGAGGCTCCCATCGAAAAAGTTCTGGATGAAAAAGGTGAGCATTTGCTGCTTCAAGTTCCCCTCATCGATCCGCCAGTCTACGTAAATGTGTGGCGAGTGAACGTGGGGCGGGTCAGCCTCTATCTGCTCGATACCGACATAGAGCAAAATGATCCATGGGATCGCTCCATCAGTTATCGCCTCTACACCTCCGATCTACATCAGCGCTTACGACAGCAGATCGTTCTAGGTATTGGAGGGTATGCGGTACTGGAGCGATTGGGAATAGACTTTTCGCTGCTTCATCTTAACGAAGGACATCCAGCTTTTGCTCTTTTTGAGCGCCTGCGCCACTTCATCCACAAAGGCTACGATTTTAAAAAGGCCCTACAAAAGGTGCGTCAAACCAGTGTCTTTACGACTCATACCCCCCTACTTGCCGCCACCGATGTCTATGGCTTTGATATAGTTTCGCACTATTTTGGCGATTTTATCAAGGATTTGGGTATTGATACGCAAACTCTGCTCTCCTTTGGCATCGATCCCCAAAATCCCTCCGACGGCTTTAATATGACGGCGTTGGCTTTAAGACTTTGCCACTACAAAAATGCCGTGAGCAAAAAGCACCAAAAAGTAGCCGCACAGATGTGGCAAAAGCTCTTAGAAGAGACGAGCAGCAAAATAGAAGCCATCACCAATGGAGTGCATATACAAACATGGATCTCTGGCAAGCTTGAAGAGGAACTGGACAAAACGCTAGGAAGCCAGTGGCCCCGCTTTCAAGAGGATCCTGATATATGGTACAAAAGCAAAGAGCTCGACAATCGCTTTATCTGGGAGACCCACTCCAAACACAAGATCCATCTGCTTAGTTTCATTCAAGAAAAAGCGCGCAAAAAGTGGGGCGAGGGAGTCCCGGATCCATCGATCATCCTGGCTGAAGGGGTGATGCTCGATCCCGAAATCTTTACGATAGGTTTTGCCAGACGGATGACAGAGTACAAGAGGCCAGATCTCATCCTTCACGATCTTGATCGCCTAGAAAAGATCCTCAACCACCCCTACCGCCCCGTACAGATCATCTTCGCCGGCAAAGCCCATCCAGCAGATATCCCGGGCAAAAAGATTATCCAGCGTATCTTCAATGCTGCCAAAGATCCCAGATTTCAAGGACGCATCGCCTTTGTAGAAGATTATGGGGAGGAGTTGGCTAAGTATATGGTCAAGGGATGTGATCTATGGCTCAACAATCCAAAGCTCCCACTAGAGGCCTGTGGCACCAGCGGAATGAAAGCCTCCATCAACGGGGTACTCCACTGCTCTACTCTTGATGGCTGGTGGCCAGAGGGATATAACGGCAAAAATGGCTGGGCCTTTGGGGTCGATCCTAGCGACGACTCCCAAGATGCGGCACAACTTTACGACCTGTTAGAACAAGAGATCGTACCCCTTTTTTACGATAGAGATGAGGATGGATTGCCACAAGGATGGATAGAGAGAATGAAAGAGGCGATCACAAGTGTCTCACCCCGTTTTAGCGCCAGACGAATGGTGCAAGAGTATTACGACAAATTCTATTCCAAAATAAAGGAGTACTATGCCACATCCACTCGCAGGCAAACCAGTCCCTAAAGAGAGGCTCATAGATACGGCCAAACTGGTGGCCGACTACTTTTATCTGGAGAAGGATCTCGCCCCTATCTCCTTTGGCACCAGCGGCCATCGAGGAAGTGCGGCAAAAAAGAGCTTCAACGAAGCCCATGCTCTAGCCATCTCCCAAGCTATTAGCGAACAAAAAAATCAAGATCCAC
>JALWCE010000034.1 GCA_027036935.1 Nitratiruptor sp.
CCGATCATCACAAAAGCTTCCTTTTAGGCAAGGGATATCATAAACTCAAATTTCGCCATCAAGAGTGGTCGGTGGAAGATAATTATCAGCTCTACTGGAAAAGAGCTTGGGATAGGAGCTATGCCATCGTGCCCAAAAGCAATCTTTTTTATTGCGGGATACCCAAGCCGGTGGTAGAGTATAGGATGGATGAGTGCAAATGGAGCGGGAGAAAAGCCGAGGTGCGCGATAGCAGCGGGAACGGATATGAGGCTACGGCTTTTGGGGAAGCGAGGACGACGCAAGGAGTGGTGTGTAGAGGTGGGGAGATAAAAAGAGGCGGATATATCGAATCGCAAAAAGCGCCAAGGCTCTCTTCGTATACATTGAGCGCATGGGTGAAAGCTCCAAACGGGAATTATCACCCGATCTTTTTTAAAAGAGAGGAAATGAGCAATTGGGGCAGCAGCGATATAGAGGTCTACATAGGCAATGGATTTACGGTGGTGCACAACAGAAAGAATGGGGGAAAATTTCAATATGTGTATGTCAAAAGTCCTCCCAATAACAAGTGGTTCCACCTAGCGGTAGTCTATGACGGGGGAGAAAAAAGACTAAGAGTCTATTATGATGGGAAGCTGCAAAAGGAGGTGAGAAATTTTACGCCCCCTTTGGATACGAAAAAGAGGATGTTTATAGGAAGAAATGGGGGATACTATCTTGATGGGGATATAGACGAGCTAAAAATCTTTGATAAAGCCCTAAAAGAGCGAGATATTGAGCAGATCTACAATAATGAAAAAGATGAGAGAAATTGGGATGGCCAACAAAGAGGTTGTTTGGGATGTACGCCCGCGTGTCCTTTAAAAAACGGGTTGATTTTGAGCACCTACGATATAGATGGGTATAGGCGGCACTATCCAAACAATCATGAGGAGTTTGAGCGCTTAGAGAGTGAGTATGCCAAAAAGGAGCGAATGTACGGCAGGGGGGTGGTGGATAGGATCGATACGGTGGGCAGAGACAACAACCCTTTTGAGCAAAATCCGGACGAGAGGTATATGAGTATCTTTGAGGGCTACCTCTATGTTCCAAAGGATGGATCCTACTCTTTTGCGGTCAATGGGGACGATGCGGTAGAGGTAATCATAGATGGAAAGTATCTTGGATGGTATGGGGGACACGGGGCTGATGGGACCGATCATCACAAAAGCTTCCTTTTAGGCAAGGGATATCATAAACTCAAATTTCGCCATCAAGAGTGGTCGGTGGAAGATAATTATCAGCTCTACTGGAAAAGAGCTTGGGATAGGAGCTATGCCATTGTGCCCAAAAGCAATCTTTTTTATTGTCAATCCTCACAGCTTTCGTATCGATTTGACGCTTGGGATATTTTTAGAAATCTTGATGGAGCTATTGTAGATAGAAATATCTCTACGAAAATTGTGGATAAAGAGTTTGCTCTTCTCGTGGCCTCTTTGGATGAGAATGGAAGTGGGTATCAAGAGTTTAACGGGACGGTTTGCATTCGTATAGAAGATGAAAACGGCGGAGTATCGGCTTGGCAAAAAAGGCTATTTTGGGACATGAATACTTCGGCACAGACTTCTCAAGGTACTCTCAATTTTACGATTACAAGAGCGCTTAGGCGAGCGATCGTGCATATTGCATGGATAAAAGATAAGGATGTACCCTGCCCTTTAAAGAGCGAGGGCAACGAGACTAATGCAAGTGATCAGTTTGCCGTTCGACCGGAAAAGTTTGTGATTTTGCCTACTCGTAAGAAAGTGCGAGCCGGAGAGAATTTTTTTATAACTTTTGAAGCAAGAAGTCATACCAAAAATCTTGTACCAGACTATAACGAGTCAAAAGATGAGAGTTTTGCGGTAGAGGTTAAAGAGAGTGATCAAAGATGTATAACCGGAGCGTTTACTCTTGCCTCTTTTGCCTTTGGTAACGGCATAGCCAAGAATATCTTGGCCAATTATGGGGAGGTGGGTGAGCTAAACATATCTATTCATGAAAAGGATGGTAAAGAGTTTGCTTTGGTAGATCGAGACGATACGAATACAACGCAACGTTTTATCCAAGGAGCAAGGAGAACAGTGCGATTTATCCCGCACCATTTTGCTATTTGGAGTTCTTTATACGATTTTGATAGGGAGAAAAACTTTACCTATCTCTCTTTTGATCTGAATATGTCAGCAAAGATATCGGCTCTTATCACGGCGCAAAACGCTCAAGATCAAACGACTTTCAACTACAACAATCTCTGCTATGCCAAAGATATTGATATCACATTTTCTCACAACTCTCTTTTTGCTCCCTCGCTTCATCGTCTGCTCTACATTCTTCAAGACGCTTATGACCTCAATCGATCGTTGCAAAGCGTAGAAAAAAACGATATACTAGCTATCAAAGGGTACGAGGCATCCAATTTTACTACCGACCATAATGGGTCGACCAAGCTTACGATCTATTTTAATTTTGATAGAGATCCAAGTCGGCCGGTAGAACCGTTTACATTTAATCTATTGCAGATCAATGTAACGGATAAGGAGGCCAATGGTACTACTCGCCATAGTGATGGCAAGATCTCCTTTTATTATGGTAGATTAAAAAGTGATGATCTTTTTACCCATAAATTGGAGGATACTCTCACACTTCCCGTACTTGTCTACCATTGGGGAGAGCCAATGATTTTGGAGGGTTGGGGCGCTATGGACTTGCACCAAAATCAAGACGGTACTATTTTGAAACTCATGCCCAAAAAAGGGTTTGCCCTTACTGATTTGGATGCGGCTATGAGCGCAAAAGCCACTTTACAACAAGGCTTTGGCTACTATAAGGTTCATATTCGTAATCTTTCCAAAGAGCCGAGGGCTTTTATTCATCTAGAGATTCCACAATGGCTTTGGTTTACTTACGATCCTACAAAGAGCTACTCTTTTGATCCATCTAGTGATTGTACTACCCATCCTTGTATTCAGTATCGCTACTTTGCAAAGCATTATACCACGCCGGTACAAAGCGGTACGATTGAGGGTGTTCATTTTGAGCAAAATATCTCCGCTACTAAACATGGTGTACGAATATTTCGATGAGGCGTTCTTTTACTTTGATCGAGCTGATATTTTCTATGGTTCTTATCTCTTTGGCCTTTACCGTTTTGCCTAAGGTACTCCAAGTCTCGGCCAAAAGCTCTATTACTATGCTCAAGGAGGAGGCGATTGCTAATGCCATTGCAATGATGGGATGGATTAGAGTACTTGCATGGGATGAGCGCAACACCCAAAGCGACGAGATTCTCATTCCTCAAGAGTATCTTGAGATCTATCGCTGCCCCGTGTGGGATATATATCGAGCGGGAGGGTTTGCTGGATCTAGAGACTGCCGTCATACAATCCAGGCCTCTTCCATCGGTTCAGATGGCGAATCGGTTCCAAACGATATTGACGATTTTGCCGGATATGAGAAAACGATCGCCAATTCTTCTGGTACAAGGAGATATGTGTTAAAGATACAAGTGCATTATGTAAAAGATTACAATCAAACCTTTTTAACTCAGCCAGTCA
This sequence comes from Nitratiruptor sp., assembly GCA_027036935.1. Lineage (GTDB taxonomy): Bacteria > Campylobacterota > Campylobacteria > Campylobacterales > Nitratiruptoraceae > Nitratiruptor. The sequence continues at coordinate 3,555 of JALWCE010000034.1, forward strand.
GTACGAGCAGCGATGTGAAAATGGTCAGCATAGATGTGACTCCTTTGAGTAAACAAAAAGATATTGGGGGAAGTTTTGCCAAACTGACGTACTTCTCTTCCAATATTGGTCAACTCCGTATCAATAGAGTCCCATGGAAAAGACCTTAAGAGGCGCTTTTACTCTGCTAGAATTAATTGTAGTCGTAGTGATCGTCTCTTTATTAGCGGTCGCTTCTTTTAGGGGGTTGCAGGCTTTAAAGCTGCGCTCTTTTAAAGTGCGACAGATGACAAAACTCTCTTTAGAGTCTCAAATAGTTCTGGATCAATTAAGTGCGCTGCTTCATAGTCGTATTCCGGCTACCACGATCGGTTACGATCCATACGGCAAAGATTTCAAGCCGATTCAAGATATTCAAAATTTTGCAAAGTATAAAATTTTGGAATGGATCGGTTTTGACGAGGATAGCTTTGATGCAGGTTTATATAGTGGTTTTGTGGATATGCGCCGCTCTATTAAGCAATTTTTGGATTATAGCCTCTATACCGATATTGCGGCCGATCTTCCCGGACGAGCTCTTGTTTTTGCCGGTACTTTTGATAAAGGTTTTACTAGTGAGCAGCTCTTAGATGCTTTTGGTTGGCATGGAAGAAATAGCGATCTTATCTACGATATCCTCATGCAACCTCCCCATACTATTACCATTACCGATCCGGTGAAGCCCAAATGGCTATATGAAAAGTATTACTTGGCCAAAAGTGCCTATGGGGTGGCCAGAGGAGCCGATATAGATCCTTATGCTAAATGTTTAAGGGGACTTGATGTGGATAAAAATACTTTAGTGCTTTTTTACGAGTACAAGCCGTGGCGGGGAGAGAGCTTTTGTGCCGATCCAAAAAGCGACAATCGATCAGGTCAAGCGACTATTTTGATGCGTCATGTTGCTGGTTTTGGAGTCAAGGAACAAGACTTTACCCTACGTCTTATTCTCGATATCAACAAACCCATTTTGGGGCAAAAGATACAGATCCATTTTGATAAGACGAAAGTGTTCTTTTGAAAAGAGGGTTTAATTTGTTGATGGCTATTTTTATGCTTTTGCTCTTAAGCGGTTTGGCCACGCTTACGCTTTCGTATGCGAGGTTGCATGTACGCTTTTTTGCCGATAGTTACAATAAAGAACAGGCCCGTCTTTTTATGCAAAGTGCCTTAGAGGCGACGTTGATGAAAATAGAAGCTAACCAGAGCGATTTGCGTTTTTTCTCTCCCGATGGCAAATTTGAGGCGGTGGGTGTGGTGGAGCGTTGTTATATCTATCAAAAGAGTGAGCACAACAATACCAACTGCACACCTGCTAATACCGTAGTCATCCAGACGCCCCAAAGCAACGGCTATATGATTATCCGCCTCTTTGTCCGCTCATTGCCCTCGGCCAAAATACTTTCTCCCATTCGTATTACTCAAAGGAGCTTACAAAGACCATGAGGGGGGCTTTTACTCTTTTAGAGCTCATTCTTGTTTTGATTATTATAGGGGTGTTGAGTGCTGCGGCTTTGTATAGGTATCGTCCCCAATATCTTTTGGAGGATATCGATTTTGTACGAATGCGGCTTCTTCGGGCCAAATATCAAGGTATCCAGTATGACAAACGATATTCCACGCCTGATATCAACGCCAGCGTAGGATGCGTGGATTTGCAAAAAGAAGCTTGGAGGCAATTAGCTATAAAAAAGCACTATACTTTCCATGCTGACATAATCACTTCTTATAAAACGCTCTGTTTTGACTCCTTTGGCAGACCTCATCTTGAGGACAATCTAACTCTCAATGCTCCCATAGCCAAACCTACGGAACTGCTCTTACTTCGTTATCGTTCTCAAGAGGCCCGGTTGATCCTTTTGCCCCAAAGCGGATATGTTTTGATACTTCAGCACCCCGTAAATGGTGTGGATTCGCTCCCCTAAGTGACCTTAGGTTGTTGAGCATTTTAGCTCAGGCGTATCCTACCTTGATCAACGGCTTTGATTTTTGGCCATTATAGAGTAATATACAAAAAAAATCAGGCTATGCCTGAACGACCTTATATCCATTTCCTTAACGAGGTGGTTTTACGGTCATTTTTGATAATCAAGAGGAGATAGGAAAGGGTAGATGCAAGCGGCCGTATTGCTGTATAAGGAGCGTTTTTATCTTTTTGACGGAGAGAAGTTTTCCTCTGTTGAGCCATCAAAGGCGAAAAAATTTCGTATAGGAGCAGTAGTTCCTATACGTTATGTCATAACACTTACCTTTAAGCTTCCATCCTCCATTGATCAAGAGCGTTTGGCTGTACAAGTAGAGCTCAAAATGTACAACGAGGGGGGACTTGATCCCAATAAAGAGTATGTTATCGATTATCTTGTATATCAAATGCCGCAAGAAGAGGATTATTTGATCGAAGCGTTTGCCCTATGCAAAGAGGATGTGGATCCTTTTTTTGAGCCTTATGTGGATCAAATTGGCTTTTTGGATCTCTTATTTCCTAGATTTATCGCCTATGAGAGTCTTTATGTGGATCAAAGAAATCAAAAGGATGATTTGATTATCTATTTGGGCGAGGAGGAGGCTTTTGGCGTAGTCTATCAAAAGGGGCGCTATATCGGCCATCGCACGATCGACTCTTTATCCAAGCTCTCTAAAGCCATGGGTATTGAGCTCACTCTTTTAAAAACTCTTTTGGTTCAAAACGGCCTTGTGGAGTCTCGTTACGCTCCTGAGCAGATGCATATTTTTGATATGTTGCAAGAGCGTTTTTTCACAATGGTCGAAAAACTGGCCTATGCGATTAATCATAAGCGAAGCTTTTACGGCTTAGAGCGGATCGATCGTATTATTCTTGATTTTGAGGGGGAGCTGATTGAGGGGTTGGATGGTTTATTTGACTCTTTTGGTATCTCTGGCGTGGAATATGAAAGATTGGTGTGTTGCAATATGGAGCCAAAGCAGAGCTCTTTGGCCACACAAGCGTACTATGTGCTTCAATATGATCGCTTGCCCCAAAAAATCAATCTCAATTTTTACGAGCGGGGACTTCCTTGGTACCGTTATGAGCTCTTTTGGTATGGAGTAACGGCGATTATTGCGATTTTGGCCGTGGGTGGATTTTGGCTCTATCTGGATATCCAAGAGGCCAAAATCCAAAAGAGTATGGGCCTAAAGACAAAAGAGCTTGCCTCTATTAAATCGACTAATAAAAAATCTTTGGCCAAATTGCGAAAACTCAAAAAAAAAAAAAAAGAGCTCCAAAACCAAATAGGCGCTTTACAAAAAGAGAATGAGATTATCGAAGAGACCTTAGAAGCTATCCCTTTCATACAAAAAGCAAAGCTTGATAGGGAGCGGATGATAAACGATGTGATTGAGGCCCTTTATACCTATCATTTGAGTACCAAATCGATCGATCAAAACGGCACAAGAGAGATTTTGGTCGATCTTCTCTCCAAAGATGAGCAGCGAGATCGTATTGCCGCATTTATGCGCTATTTGCTCCAACGTAAATACAAAAATGTCCAGACCAAAAAGATTCAAAGAAAAGATGGGCTGTATGAGAGTGTAGTAAAGGTGGCTCCTTGAGAATATCGCAACTTTTAGATATATATGAGCAAAAGCTGCAACTTCTTCCAAAATCGTATCGGTGGATAGTGTTAGGGAGTTTGGTGGTTATAGTGATTGTAGGGGGCTATTTTGGTTTGATAGAGAAGAAGTTGCAACAATTAGAGTCTAAAAAAGAGCGTTTAGCCCTTTTGGAGCGCTCCATTTATAAACAGAGTCCAAGATATTTGGAGGCTAAGATAGCTCAATTGCAGCGTCAGCTCGTACAATTGCGTACTCATATAGAGGCGTTGCGTTCTCAACGCAATTTTTTACTGGGAAAATTGCGAGAGCGACGGGTACTCTTTTTATCGCCTAAAAATTTTTCGAAACTTTTAGAAAAAATTTTGTCAGCCTCATATCACTATGGGCTTGAACTTGAGGAGATAGCGATCGATGAGGTACAAAAACCTTTTTGGGGAAATATTTTTGAAAAAAAGGTGGTGGACATTAATGGGACGGGAGAGTTTTTAGCTTTGGTCCGCTTTTTGCGAGGTATAGAAGCTTCAAAGCTTCTTCTTAAAATAGAGAGACTCCATATCGAAACCAACGGCACGATCCCCTCTTTTTTCTTTCGTCTTAAACTCTATGGAGCAAGCCGATGAAAAGGGTAGCGTTATGGCTGCTGCCTGCGGTGTTGGGGGCTAAAGTATTAGATTTAGAGGTTTTGTACGACCCTTTTGGCTCGGCTCAAAAAATTATCCGAAAAAATCGGGTACCCGTGACCCCAAGGCCTGTAGTTCCTATTTTGCGTCTTTTTGCCATTTTTGGAGATAAGGCGTATATCAACGGTAGATTTTATAAGGTAGGCGAACGTGTGGGAGGATTTTACATTATAAAAATTACTAATAACTATGTTTTATTGCAAAGAAAGGGGAAAAAGAAGATACTTGTCTTAAGGAAGAAGAGAATTTTAAAAACAGGAGAGAGATGAGGGGTTTTTTTATAGTTTTGTTGTCGTGCTCTTTGCTCTTTGGCAATAGCTGCGAAAGAAAGCTTTTTAATCTCAAAGCGATGTCCGAGCAGGGAGAGGGGATAAGAATCCGAGATATTTTGAGAGATCTAAGTTTAGAGTGTGGGCTCTCCATTATTTTTGAAGACTCTTACGCCAAAAAGAGGATCGATAAAACCCTTGATTTTGTCAATATTAAAAATTATACTTTCAAAGAGCTGCTTGACTTTTTACTCTTTAATAACAATCTTTTTTATACTTACGAGCCAAGCAAAAGTCTGCTGAAAATTGCCTACTATAAGACTAAGAGCTATAATATCGACTATATCAATCTCAGTTCTATGGTCAGTGAGAGTAAGAAGTCGATCGTTTTGGGTACCTCTACCCAAAACGGCGATATCGCTCAAAACGGCTTGAGTGGGGCTGGCGGGGGAGAGAGTGTGGAGGGTGGCTCAGGAAAAGCGAGTGATTATACTACTATTACTACAAAATCGGAATTTACCTTTTGGGAGAGTTTGAAAAAGCAGCTCGAAGCACTTTTAGGAGGTAGTTCGGGTAAAAAGGATTTTCGTATCTTTATCAATAAGGACGCCTCGTTGGTTACCGTGCGTGGGACCAAAAAAGAGCTTGATGAGGTGGAGCGTTTTTTAAATAAGCTTACCAAACGGATGCACAAGCAAGTACTCATCGAGGCTAAATTGATCGAAGTAGTCTATAACGATGCCCAGACTTTGGGGATAGATTGGAGTAAATTCAATCTCTTTATCAAAGGGCATCGTGACGCCCATGCCATGCGTCAAGATGGTGTGAGCGTACAAAATTTTTCCGTACCCAACTATTTTGTAGGCTATAACTTCTCCATGACAGGACTTTTTGATTTTTTGAAAAAGTATGGCAGCGTCAAAGTCCTCTCCAACCCAAAAATCCTCACGCTTAACAACCAGCCCGCCATCATCAACGTAGGGGATCAGCTCTCTTATCGGTATGAAACTACAGGATATACTGCTCCGACGACTACGGGAACTTTGCAATCTTCTGTTACCTACGCCATCGGCCAATCATTTATTGGCATAACTTTATATGTGATTCCAGAGATTACTGACGAAAATGAGATCATAATGAAGATCAATCCAGTCACTAGCGAGCTCTTAAGTGCCAGAGAAACGAACAACAGCGCAAGTAGAAGCCTCCCACCGGATATGAAGATCAAGCAGTTAACCTCAATTGTCAAAGTAAAGGATGGTCAAAAGATCCTTATTGGAGGTCTTATTAGTAAAAATATTCGCCAAGATCATAATAAAGTTCCCCTGTTAGGCGATATTCCCGTACTTGGTAGGCTCTTTCACAGCACGAAAAAAGAGATAAAAAAGAGCGAGCTGTTTATTTTGATAGTGCCTAAGATAATCGATCAAAATCATATTCCCACCATTGACGAAGCGAGTATCTTAAAAGGGGGTTAAAATGGCTGATTATGTGGCCATCGCCAAAATTTTTGAGGAGCGGGTCAAAGAGGTGGACTATTATGAGACGCGAGCCGCTGTACAACTCAAAGAGGAGCTTCTTTTTACCTTGAAAAACGAGACAAGACAACTGCTTTTTTTAGTGGGCGTACCCGGCTGCGGCAAATCGGTTTTTCTTGAGCGTCTTCCCCAAGTGCTCGATCAAAATTATAGGGTTATCCGGTACGACTCTCCCTTTTTTGAGCCTGTCGATTTCGTTCGCTCCTTGATTCTCAAGAGTGGACACGAAGTGGCCGAGTACTCTTTGGAGGCGATGATAAGGCAGGCGGTGCAAATATACAAAAAGAGCGATGCGATCGTAGCTATCGATGAGGCGCAGCTTTTGAGTAAGGAGATGGTAGAGCTTCTTCGTATCCTGGCCGATAGCAGGGCTTTTTGGTTTTTATTGGCCATGCATAAGCACGAGTCTAAAAAAATTTTAAGCCAGCCTCAGTTTCGCTCACGCCCACATCGAATCTTACGGATGGGGAGGATGGAGTTTGATGAGACGAGGGAGTTTATTGCCAACGCTCTTCTTAAGGCCAAAGCCGTTCTTTTTGAAAGGGATTTTTCTAAAGTTCTGTCCAAAGAGATTTTTGCCATCGCCAAAGGAAATTTCCGAGATACCAAAAAAATACTCAATAAAATGTTTTTGATGATGGATTACGCACGAAAAATAGACCGCCCAAAATATCAAAAACCTAGTCGATGTCTGGTGCGTATGGCGGCTATTGATGGAGGAGTGCTTGATATTTGATTTTGATGAGCTTCACAGGAGATGTCGCCGCTACTGGCTTAAGAAATTGATCAAAACATATGGAGCGTGGATCGCTGCGTTTGCGGTGGCTGTGGGGGCGGGATGGTATTTTGAGATAGATTCGCCTCCTTTTAGGTTTAACTTTTTTGGCGCTTCTGGCCAAACCTCTTTTTCCTCCTCTGCTTTTTCTACCTCCCGCGTCGCCTCTTCTTCACATTCTACAAAAGATACAAAGGTTGCCAAAAGGTGTTATGCGCTCCAGCTCTTTTATGCCTATGATCGCTATATGGGCAAACTTTTAGAATATAATAAAAAAGTGAAGCGTATAGGCTTTTCTTGTTACGTTAAACGGGGTGTAAAATTAGAAAACGGCCATACGCAGCTCTTTTTGATCTGCAATACCCAAAGAAGCAAGAGAGCTTTACGGCCTTGGATCGATTTGGCTAAAAAGGAGGGGATTGATTATATGGTGGTGCGGGAGAGATGTAGTCATATTTTCAAGAACATCGTACCCTATAAACATAAACAGGCGCATAAAAAACTTCCCTCCTCTTCGCCAAAGGAGATGATATCTGCCAAAGAGTTTAGTCTCATTGAGCTCCAAAGGCTCTTTAGCCAGCGCCAAAGCTACGATCTAGCGATCCAGATTGCTAAAAGCTACTTTGATAAAAAGAGGTATCAAGAGGCTTTGCATTGGGCCAAAAAAGCCAACGCTTTGAATAGGGAGAAAGAGGAGGCTTGGATTTTGTATGCTAAATCCTTAAAAGAGATGGGCCAAGCACAAAGAGCTCGTCAGATTTTGCGGGTTTATTTAGATTATAAGGAGTCTGACAAGGCTCAAAAACTGCTAAAAGAGTGGCAATGATACAAAAAAAGGTACGGCTTGGAGATTTGTTGGTAGAAGAGGGATTATTGAGTCCTAAGCAGCTAGAGCATGCCCTTGATCTGCAAAAACAGAGCAATTTTACAAAAAAACTTGGCCAAATATTGGTAGAAGAAGGACTAGTGACCCAAAAGGATCTATTGCGGGTCCTTTCTAAACAGCTTGGATATGAGTTTGTAGATCTCTACGGGGAGAAGATCGACTTTGATCGTTTGGCCAAGTATCCTTTGCAAGTGCTCAAAAACGCCAAAGCGATCCCTTTTAAAGAGGATGAGGACTATATCTATGTAGCCACTTCCGATCCTTTGAATTATGAAGCTTTAGAGGTACTTGAGCGTACCATCGGTATGAAACCCCTTAAAATTTATCTTGCCTTGGAAGAGGATATCGATACGATTTTCCATCGTCTCTCCATTCTTGAAGATTCTCGCTCCATCATCGAAGAGGTCAAGCGAGAACTTGCCAGCGAAGGGCTCAAAAAAGAAGGAGAGGAGAGCGCAGTCGTGCGTCTTATCCATCTCATCATCAAAGACTCCATCGTACGTCGAGCTAGCGATATTCATATCGAGCCCGATGAAAAAAAAGCGGTGGTACGGGCTCGTGTAGACGGAGTGCTCAATGAGACCTTTGTGTTTGACAAGGAGGTGTACCACGCTTTGAGCACTCGCTTGAAGTTGTTGGGAGGCTTGGATATTGGTGAGCGTCGGAAGCCTCAAGATGGGCGATTTAGTATGAAAGTAGAATCAAAACTTTATGACTTTCGTCTCTCCGCAACCCCTACGATTTATGGGGAGTCTTTGGTTATGCGGATACTTGATCGGGAGAAGGCGCTGCTGCGTTTGGAAGAGTTGGGATTTGAGGATAAAAACTTAGAATATTTTGAGGATATGATCCACTCCCCCTATGGAATACTTTTGATTACGGGACCTACAGGAAGCGGAAAAACCACTACATTGTATGCGGCTTTGAATGAGATTAAAAGTATTCATAATAAGGTTATGACTATCGAAGATCCTGTAGAGTATCATCTGCCTCTTGTACAACAGGTGCAAGTAAATGAAAAAACGGGTCTTACTTTTGCCGTAGCGGTGCGATCTTTTTTACGCCAAGATCCAGATGTCATCCTCATAGGGGAGGTAAGAGATTTTGATACGCTTGATGCTGCGGCGCAAGCCTCCTTGACCGGTCACTTGGTCTTTTCCACCCTCCATACCAACGATGCGCCCGGAGCTATCTCAAGGTTGGTACAGATGGGTCTTAAACCCTATATGATAGCCGATGCGATGATAGGCGTGGTGGCACAGCGACTCGTTCGCCGTATCTGCCCATATTGTAAGAGCGAGGCTAAACCCCCAAGGACTCTACTTAAGAAAGTACAAAAGTATCTACCCGCAACACCTACTTTTTATAAAGGTAACGGGTGTAGTAAATGCGATTTTACGGGATACCATGGACGTACGATGATATCTGAGATTCTTAAAATAGACGAAGAGATAGCCAAGAGGATTAGCGAAGGAGCCAATAAGTTTGAAATTTATGAGTACGCCATAAATAATACCGATTTTAAGCCTATGATTGCCGATGGTGTCAAAAAAGCGCTCAAAGGGATCACGACTCTTGAAGAGGTTTTACGAGTTACCAAAGAGAAGTGATGAAGTTTTTTTTGATTCGCTACAAAATAGGAAAGCAAAAAAAGAGCCTCATCCTTCAAGCGCCCAACAAAGTAGAGGCTATGAAAGAGTTTTTACATCGTCAAATAGGCGTACTTATCGATATAACGGAGATTAGCGAGCCTCTTTCTTGGAAAATCAAAAGGTTTATAGACAAAATCAAAGACCCCATAAAAAATCGTCCCGTAGATATGGAGCGCTATATTGCCCTTTTGGATCAGCTCTCGGTTATGCTTGATGCCGGATTACCTCTTAATTTCGCCCTTTTGGAGGTGGCAAAAAATGAAACCGATCCGATGCTCAAGGCCATTTTTACCCATATATACGAAGATATCGAGAGTGGTAAGAGTTTATATGAGGCGGCAAAGCGTTTTAAAAAGCAGCTGGGCACTCTTTCTCTTTCTATGTTTCGGCTTGGCGAAGAGACTGGGGCACTGGCCGAAGAGGTAGCCCATTTGTCCACGATTTTACAAGAGATGTTGGAGAATAAGAGAAAATTCAAAAAAGCAACCAGATATCCTCTTTTTATTATCGTAGCGATGAGCATCGCTTTTGTAGTTGTGACTTTGATGGTGATCCCTCAATTTGAGGCCTTTTTTAAAGAGTCGAAGATGGAGTTGCCTTTGCCCACGCTTTTTTTACTCTGGTTAGAGCACGCTTTTAAGGAGTATGGTCTATATATTTTGATCGGTTCTTTTGTGGCAATGGGCATACTTTCTTGGTTTTATAGTAAAAATGAGAGGGTGCGCTTTTTTCTTGATCGTTTAATCTTACATATTTTTATCGTAGGCAGAGCTACCTATTATGCGATGATGAGTCGATTTTTATATATTTTTAGGGTTTTACACAATGCGGGGATACCGATGATAGACGCTATTGAGATCGCTTTGGAGGTGGTGGATAACAGCTATTTGCGTTACAAGCTGCGTCAAATCGTCACGGCGGTGGAAGAAGGACGAACTTTGTACCAAGGATTTGCTCAGACGGGACTTTTTGAAAATATGGTCTTAGAGATGATTAGAAGTGGTGAGATTGGAGGCGGTCTTTCGCGAATGCTCGAAAAAATTCAAAAAATCTATAAGGATCGTTTCAATTATATGGTAGACAATATCGCTACCCTTATCGAGCCGCTGTTGATTGCTGTAATTGCAGGCTTTGTTTTAACCTTAGCCTTGGGTATCTTTTTACCAATGTGGAATCTAACGGAAACGGCTGACTAAGATGGAGTGGAGTATAGAGCTTGGCAGTATTGTGCTATCAATAGTAAGTGCAGTGCTACTTGGCTTTGGATTTTGGGTTATCAAAAAGATAGGGGAGCTCTAGCCGGTGCACCCCTCGCTTAGCCTAAAGAGCCCTTTATTTGGTTCATAAATCCAGCAATCATTTTTATCCGGTTTGCCTTTTCCATTTTCTGGAGCCCCTTTTTGGGGATTGGATGCGGGACCCCGATAGATAAATATTCCCTCTTGTGCTTGACATTGCCATACTCTCTCAAGAGTAGAAGAGTTTTTCAAAATCCAGTTAAAAGCCGGAGGGCATCCTCCTAGTTTTTTGGGATAGCCGTTGGCGTTAAGATCGCCGCTTGTTCTATTGTTTCCCCATTGCAGCGAGCCCTCGCTTACGATCCAGTCGCTATGGATATCTTCCAAAGCGCTTTGGATGGTAGAGGCCGTTGCTAGCTCGCTTGATATTTTAGCGTTTGAAGAGAGGCCTCGAAATTTAGGAAGAGCCATGGCGGCAAGGATACCGATGACCACCATGACAAAGATAAGCTCAATGAGAGTAAAGGCTTTTTTAATCATTTTCTGCTAGATTGACCGTAGTAACGTTGGTATCCTCTTGCCAGCTTAGCCCAAGCTTTTTGCTGAGTTTATCTTTGATAAGCCTGTTTTTAATGAGCGTAGTTATTTTGAGCGTGTCAAGACCATCATACGAAAACATCATATAATCCGTATCGCTTACGTGGTAAGTGGCGGTTTTGTCGTCCACTTTTTCCCACCCTTTTTTGTTGGTTTCATATGTAAAGGCTGGAATTTTGATAAGATCGGTAATTTTGATTTTATCAGGCGCTACATCATTGAGTTCAACTTCGTTGAGGTAGGCTGCCGGTGCGTTTTGTATTGCATTGGTATAATTGGCTACTAGGTTGGTTACGATGGAGTTTTCTCTCATCGCTTTGAATTTTGGCAACGCTACGGCCGCCAAAATACCGATAACCACCATGACAAAAATCAACTCCATAAGGGTAAAACCGCTTCGTCTCATAAGGAACTCTCCTTGAATTAAATTTTTCTGCAGCTTTGCAGACTAAAAATATTATCGGGCCGGGGTGGGGAATTTTTATGGGACAATGTCGTAAAAAGTTTTGCTATTTTTCCGTTTTGTGATATAATTTTGATTCCCCTCCCCCTATTTGCAGTGGGGCCTTGCCCCGCTGTGAACTAATAATAAAGATTAATTGAAAAACCAACTCTTTTTTGCTACCATTTCGCTCCTAAAAGAGTAAACTATCCAAAAAGGCTGAAAATGAGAAAAGGCATCCATCCAGAGTATGTAGAATGTTCCGTTACTTGCGCGTGTGGCAATCACTTTGTTATTTACTCCAATAAACCACAGCTTAAAATCGACATCTGCAACAAATGTCACCCATTCTTTACCGGAAGCGAAAAGATCGTAGATACTACCGGACGAGTGGATAAGTTTAAACGAAAATATAATCTTAAGTAAGTGCTCACTCTCGTCCCCACGCCCATAGGCAATCTTGAAGATATTACTTTCAGAGCTTTGGAGGCTTTGAAAGGATGCGAGGTGGTGTTGTGCGAGGATACGAGAGTAGCCAAAAAACTTCTTGGGCTTTTATCCAAACACTATTGTATCGACTTTGGCCAAAAACGATTTATCGCGGTACACGAACATAATCAAAAAAGATTTTTGGACAAGGTCGATCCCTCTTTTTTTAATAAGGCGGTTGTTTATATGAGCGATGCCGGAATGCCTGGTATCAGCGATCCGGGTGCGATGCTAGTACGCTATGCCCAAGAGCATGGGATAGAGTATGACGTGCTTCCGGGTCCAAGCGCTGCGATTACCGCCTATGCGGCTAGCGGATTTTTAGAGACAGATTTTTGTTTTTACGGTTTTTTGCCATCTAAAGAGCAAGGGAGGCTTCAAGCGCTTGAGCAGATATTGGATCACACCTCTCCTACCATCTTTTACGAATCTCCCCATAGACTTATTAAAACACTTGAAGCCATTGCGAGGCTTGCTCCTAGGCGTACGCTCTTTTTGGCTAAAGAGCTTACTAAAGTACACCAAAAATTTTTTAAAGGGCAGGCAAAAGAGCTTTTTGAAAAGTTGCGAAGTGAGGGGATTAAAGGGGAGTGGGTGGTTGTGGTTGAAAAATCGCAAACCTCCAAAGCCTCCCTAGAGTTGGGGATTGATGAACTTTTAGAGCTCCCTTTACCTAAAAAAGAGCTGGCCAAACTTCTCTCAAGAGCAGATGGACGTCCTATCAAAGAGTGGTACGCCCTGCTTACGAAAAATTAAGAAACAAATAGATAAAATCATCGCATGATAGTTTATGGCAAGCAGATATTTTATTACCTTTTAGAGCGTCATCCCCAACGCATCAAACGAGTCTGTCTGACTAAACAGATAGACCCAAAACTCTATAAAAGAGTGCAAAAGCTTGGGATAGAGATAGTGCGCTGTGACAATAAAAAAGCGCAGGCTCTTGCGCGAGGGGGCAATCATCAAGGCTTCTTGATTGAGATTGAGGAGTTTGTATTTGCCAGCTTGCAAGAGCTCAAGAGAGGGCGTTTTTTGGTGCTGCTGTATGGGGTGACTGATGTGGGCAATATAGGCTCTATCGTCCGTACGGCCTATGCTTTAGGGGCTGATGGATTGGTTGTTACGGGGCTCAAAGAGCTTAAGATGGAAGGAGTTATACGCACCAGCAGCGGTGCGGCTTTGGATCTGCCTATAGTTTTGCATCCCAATCTTTTTGAGGTAGTAAAAGAGCTGCAAGACGTAAAATTTAAGGTCTATGGTGCCGATATGAGCGGCAAGGATGTGCGTACGGAGCGTTTTGAGGGTAAACGGGCCATTTTACTCGGCAGTGAGGGCGAAGGAGTGCCTAAAAGGGCGCTGCAACGCTGTGACGGAGTACTTAAGATTACAATGGCGCGAGATTTTGACTCTTTGAATGTCTCGGCCGCAGCTGCAATCTTTATTGATAGGATGCGTGATGAGTGATTTGGAAAAACTGCAACAGATGGATCCTGAGGAGATCTACAAAAGGACCTATATAGCCCCTAAAATGATACAGGCCCTTTTGGAGGAGGATTTTAAAAAAATAGGCAACAAATCCAAAGCTTTAGGATTTGTCAAGATATTGGAGAGGGAATTAGGTTTGGAGCTGGGAGAGCTTCGTCAAAAGATAATGGACTATTACGAAAATGGAAAAAATCACTCTTTCAAACCAAAGGGTAACAAAGAGTCTCAAGCGGGGCAAAGCGCTCTATGGGGTTATTTGCTGGTTGTGGGTCTTGTAGTAGTTGTAGGTGGAGTGGCAGGATATGTGTACGTACATCGCTTATATCCTGACATACTCCATTTGGGCGGCTCTTTGGCTCAGAACAGTTCGAGCAGCTCCTCTTTTACGACGAGCTCTTCTGTGCGTGCGGCGGAGTCTTCTATACAAAACTCTTCTTTTTCAAGCTCAAGCTCTTCTTTGGCTTTGGCCCTAGCTTCTAAGAGCAGCGAAGCCAATCAAAGCGATCAAAGCGAAGAGAATCAATCCGTAGAATCGCCGCTTTTTCATGAGGAGGCAAAAGAGCAAGAAGCCGATCTTGCCCCTCAAATTGAGCAAAATCAAAAGGCCAAACTCGCCCAAAGCGATCAAAGCGATCAAAACGAAGAGCCTGCGGCACCGGCTTTTCCAAAGATTACCATCGTGCCCCGCGGAAAGTTGTGGATAGGTATAATTTATCTTGAAAATCATAAGCGAGAGAGCCGTATCATCAGTGCCCCTTTTGAGCTAAATACTTCAAAAGATCAGCTCATCGTTACAGGACACGGCAAACTCAATATTGATATAGACGGGAAAATCACAAAATATAATGATCGACATAAGCTACGTTTTTTGTATAGAGCGGGAGAATTAGAGCCAATCGATGCGGCTACTTTCAAGCAGTACAATAAAGGGAAAACCTGGTGAGAGTATGGTTTTCTTTACTGCTTGCCCTCTCGCTCTACGCTTCGGCGATAGATGATCGGATCATAGGTCTTATTGGACTTCGGACTTTTGAGCAAAATCGCCTCATTCTTAATACCGTATTTTCACAAACCGATCGATATAAAAAAAATGGTCTGATAGATATGGTGGAGGTGGCGAGAATATTGGAGCGCTTGGGTTTTTTGCCAAAAAAGCTCAAAGCGCCTACCCCACAAGAGGTTTGGTTTTTTTCCTATAACAATCCCAGACTCTTTTTTCGCCTCACTGAAGAGGCGATGCAAGAAGTTTATATATTTAACTATACTATTACCCATATCCAGCAAGATGAGGATGGCGTACTGCAAGCTTTTGCTTTTACATCGGCCAATATTCCAGATCCTGTGCGTATTGGCTCTTTTTTGCGCTCTTGCGGTATTAAAATCCTTGATATCCAGCGTCAAGGAGATACGTGGCGCTACATCCTTGATAGCTCCACCGCATCTTTGAAAGTACCCAGAGCAGAGAAGAGTTTGGATATTAAAAAGAGTACATCAGCTTTGTGGCTTAACGTCTCTGAAACTTTTGCTTTGAGCATTGTAGCCAAAAAGGGCGATCACTGGTTTCCAAAAATTTTTATCTATGATAAGCAATTGCGTCCCCTAGGACAAATAGAGCGATCCGGACCAGTGCGGCGGCTAGAGATTTCATTGCCAAATGGCAGCTATTATATTAAAATTTCTGATAAATTTACTACCAAAAATATCAAAAACGGTTTTGTGATCCTCCCAAAATAAAGGAAAACGATGTTTGATGAGATACATTTTAACAAAATAGAACGACTGCCCAAATATGTCTTTGCTGCCGTTAACGATTTGAAAATGGCGGCAAGACGGGCGGGAGAAGATATTATAGATTTTAGTATGGGCAATCCCGACGGCCCGGCTCCTCAGCATGTGATCGACAAACTTTGCGAGGCCGCCCAAAAGCCCAAAAATCACGGCTATAGCGCTAGTAAAGGGATTTACAAACTTCGCTTGGCCATTTGCAACTGGTATGAGCGTCGCTACGGGGTGGCCCTCGATCCAGAAACGGAGGCGGTGGCCACTATGGGTAGTAAGGAAGGATATGTGCATTTGGTACAAGCCATTACAAATCCCGGCGATGTGGCAATCGTACCAGATCCGACCTATCCGATCCACTCTTATGCTTTTATTTTGGCCGGGGGAAGTGTCCATAAAACCCAGCTTCAGTTCAATGAGCGCTATGAAGTGGATGAAGAGCTCTTTTTTCAAGATCTCTATAAGGCCTTGAATGAAGCTTTTCCCAAGCCAAAATATCTCGTGGTAAATTTTCCCCATAATCCATCTACTGCTACGGTAACCCCGGAGTTTTACAAAGAGTTGGTCAAGATTGCCAAAAAGGAGCGATTTTATATCCTTAGCGACATAGCCTATGCCGATATCACTTTCGATGGTTACCGCACCCCTTCGATACTGGAGGTGGATGGAGCCAAAGATGTGGCGGTAGAGAGTTTTACCCTTTCTAAAAGCTACAATATGGCCGGCTGGCGAGTCGGCTTTGTGGTAGGCAACAAGAAGCTTGTAGGCGCTTTGCAAAAGATAAAAAGCTGGATAGATTATGGAATGTTTACCCCTATCCAAGTAGCTGCTACCGTAGCTCTTAACGGACCTCAAGATTGTGTGGAGGAGATCCGTAAAAAGTATGAAAAAAGAAGAGATGTCTTGATCGAATCTTTCGGTAGAGCTGGATGGCAGATCGAAAAGCCAAAAGCCACGATGTTCGTCTGGGCGAGGCTGCCAGAGCAGTTTCGATCCATTGGAAGCATGGAGTTTTCCAAAGAGCTTCTTACCAAGGCCAAAGTGGCCGTGAGTCCGGGTATTGGATTTGGCGAGGGGGGCGAGGAGTATGTGCGAATGGCTCTGATAGAAAATGAGAAGCGTATCCGACAAGCTGCTAGAAATATCAAGAGATTTTTAAAAGAGGCCAAAAATGATTAGAGTGGGAATCATCGGAGTAGGTACTGTTGGCACCAGCGTGGTAAAAGTACTGGAAAAAAATCGAGATATCATTACAGCCAGAGCCGGTAAGGAGATCCGGGTAGTCAAGGGGGTGGTACGCAGCCTTGATAAAAAACGCGATATCACTATCCCTTTGACTACCGATCCGTATGAGGTGACCGACGATCCCAATATCGATATCGTGGTGGAGCTCATGGGCGGAGTAGAGGAGGCGTATGAGGTAGTACGGCGCGCCTTGCAAAACAAAAAGGCGGTAGTGACGGCTAATAAGGCATTGTTGGCTTATCATCGTTATGAGCTCCAAGAGCTGGCCGGCGACATCCCTTTTGAGTTTGAAGCGAGTGTGGCCGGAGGGATCCCTATTATCAAGGCTCTGCGCGAGGGACTCAGCGCCAACCATATCGAAGCGATTCGCGGGATAATGAATGGTACATGCAACTATATCTTAAGCAAAATGGCCCGCGAGGGAGTGGAGTTTGAAGAGATACTCCAAGAAGCCCAGCGTCTTGGCTATGCCGAGGCTGATCCTACTTTTGACATTGAGGGTTTTGATGCGGCTCACAAATTGCTCATCCTCGCCTCCATAGCCTATGGGATTGACGCCAAGCCTGAAGATATCTTAATAGAGGGAATTACCAAAATTACCAAGCTTGATTTTGAGTTTGCCAAGGAGTTTGGCTACGCCATCAAATTGCTAAGCATTGCTAAGAAAAGGGAAGATCAAGTAGAGTTACGCGTCCATCCCACTCTTGTCCCTCAATCTCAAATGATCGCTAAAGTCGACGGGGTGATGAATGGCATAAGTGTCATCGGCGATGTGGTGGGAGAGACGATGTATTACGGACCCGGAGCCGGTGGGGAGGCGACGGCGAGCGCTGTGATCTCCAATATCATCGATATCGCCAGAGGTGGCAAATGCTCACCGATGCTGGGATTCAAAAGACCGCTGGAGTGGGGAATGAAGCTCGCCCCCAAAGAGGAGATCCACTCCAAATACTATCTACGTATTTTGGTAGAGGATCGTCCCGGTATTTTGGCCAAAATCGCTTCTATTTTTGGAGAGCACTCCATATCGATTGAATCTATGCTACAAAAAAGTTCCGCTCAAGGTCAAGCCCAGTTGCTACTCTCTACCCATCGCTGTGTGGAAAAGGATATTCAAAAAGCGCTTAAAGAGCTCCAAAACCGTGAGTTTTTGAAAGAGCCGCCGGTAATGATTAGGATAGAGGAGTGAACTACTTTTACTTTTTGCTATACCAATTGGTACTCCATCCCGTAAACGAGGTGGATTCCCGCTTCCCTAAGCGACCTTAGGTTGCTGACGGGCATTTTAGCTCATGCCTATCCCGCCTTGATTGTTGAATTTGGTTTTTATCTGCTTTTTGGCGTTTAATTGGAGCTTGGGTACTATAAGTTAAGAAGGAGCGGCAATGATAATCGATAGTGTTTGTACTTATTGCGGCGTGGGATGTGACGTGAGTGCCGAGGTAGAGGAGGGGCGTATTCGGCGCTTCTTTGCCAAGCCGGAGGGTCTGGTCAGCCAAGGTAAGCTTTGCGTCAAAGGCAGATATGGCTGGGAGTATCTGTATCATCCTAAGCGTTTGCGTACCGCTTTGGTAAAAAAGCGTTTTGTCCAAGCCAACCCTAAGCTATTTGCCAATAAGAGCCTTGAGTCCTTTGATCAAGAGCACTACGTTCTATCTTATGAGGAAGCCTATGAGGCTGTGGCCAAAAAGCTCCAATCCATTATCCATACCTACTCCCCAGACTCTTTTGCCGCAATAGGCGGAGCGCGCACCAGTTGCGAGAGTGGGTATCTGTTTCAAAAATTTGCCAGAGAGCTTATTGGCTCGCCCCATGTGGACAACTGCGCAAGAGTGTGCCACTCCCCAAGCCTCAAAGGGATGCGAGCCACCATTGGCGAGGGTGCGGCTACCAATCCTTTTGATGACATTTACCATACCGAAAATCTTCTGGTGATCGGCTCTAATACCACCGAAGCCCATCCGATAGTGGCCAATCGCATAATGGATGTGCTCAAAAAGGGGATAGGTTTGAGTGTCATCGATGTGCGAGAGATTACGTTGAGCCGTTTTGGTAGGCATCTAAGTATCCCTTTTGAGACCAATTTGATGGTACTCAATATGCTGGCTCGCATTATCTTGGAGAATGGATGGGAAAACAAAGAGTTTATCAAGGCTCGCTGTAAGGATTTCAAGGAGTATAAAGAGGCTATTATGAGCGATGAGCTAGCAGATCCCACTATTTTTACGCATATCAGAGGGTATGAGGATCTACCCCAAAAGCTCTATGAGGTAGCCTACGATATAGCCCACAAAAGGAGTATGATTTTATGGGGGCTTGGGGTAACGGAGCATCTAGATGGCAGTTATGCTGTGATGGCTATTGCCCACTTAGCTCTCTTAACGGGTAACATCGGTCAAAAGGGAGCTGGCCTTATGCCTCTTCGAGGCCAAAACAATGTCCAAGGCACCTGTGATATGGGGATGCTGCCCTACTATCTGCCAGATTATAAAAAACCTGCGATCGAGGGTCTTATGACCCCCGATATTATCAATGCCGTCGAGGCCGGGCGTATTCGAGCGATTTTTAATATGGGTGAAGACCTAGCCCATATCCATCCCAATCAGACAAAAATTAAGCGCGCTCTTAAAAAGCTCGATCTTTTGGTGGTTAATGAAATATTTCCCAACGAAGTGACCAAGTACGCCCATTTCATTTTTGGAGTTAAAAGTGCGTACGAGAAAACTGGAGTCTATATCAATGCAGAGAGGCGGCTTCACCTCTCCCAGCCTATCATCCAAAGTGATCTGCCAGACGACTGGGAGGTGTTGTGTGGGATTGGCAAGCATTTAGACAGCGATTTTGGATATGAAAGCTCCAAGCAGATTTGGGAAGAGGTGCGGCAAGTGGCGCCGGTTCGTTTTAGCGGAGCAAGTTATGAGAAACTAAAAAGTAATAGGCTCCAAGGTTTGCAGTGGCCCGTACAAGAGAGTGATACGCCCATTTTACACCGGAAGCGTTTCCGTACCAAAGATGGATATGCTCGTTTTCGCTACAAAGCTTATTGGCTGCGCGGGATGATGAAAGAGCTCTTGGAACGGCGCGACCCTCACTTTTATCTTACCACGGGCCGTATTATCGCCCACTACAATAATGCCGCCCAGACGAAAGCTTCTAAGACGTTGGCCAAGCGCTACCCAGAGGATATCTTGCTTGTGAGCATAAAGGATAAGGAGTTTTTTAAGAACAAGGAGCGAGTGGTACTCCAGAGCCGATACGGTATCTCCCACCCGTTGCGGATCAAATTCTCCAAAGCCTTAAAAAGAGGCACCCTCTACACCACTTTTCATCACGCTTCAAGCCATATCAACCATCTTTTTGGGGACGAGGCGGACGAGCTGGTCAAGACGGCCAGATTTAAAAGTGTCAAAGTAAAAGTCTTGTGATGGGAAAGAGAAGCTACGAGCTTGGACAAGCGGCTGAAGAGCGGGCCGCTCGATATCTTGTGGATATGGGGTTTTACATTGTAGAGCGCAACTTCCACTCCCGTTTTGGTGAGATCGATATCATAGCCGTTAAGGAAAGTGTGCTCCATTTTGTAGAGGTTAAAAGCTCGAGCCACCACGATCCTATGTTGGCCATTACACCCCATAAAATGCAAAAAATTCTCAAAACGATCGACTATTTTTTGTTTAAATATGACTTGGATATGCCCTATGAGGTAGATGCGCTGCTTGTTAAAAGAAGTGGATGCGAGCTGGTCCAAAATCTTAGCGTTATGTGATATTAAGAAAAATAAAGTATAATTTAACGCTTATAAAAAACAATAAAGGAGAGAAAATGGGCAAATATATAGAGCTTAACTCATCAAATTTTGATGAAGTGATTAAAAATAACGATGTAGTCATGGTAGATTTTTGGGCGCCTTGGTGCGGACCTTGCCGAATGATCGCCCCAATTATCGATGAGCTTGCCCAAGAGTATGAGGGTAAAGCGGTTATCGCAAAAGTTAATACCGATGAAGAGCAAGACATTGCCATTCGATACGGCATCAGGTCCATTCCTACCATTTTATTTTTCAAAAATGGCGAGTTGGTCGACCAGATGGTAGGAGCGGCCAGCAAAGATGTATTTAAACAAAAACTTGACGCTCTTCTTTCTTAATTCTTTCTTTGTGGGCCTTTGCCCACACCCTACATTTTTTTACTGATCGCTTTGGAGTATACTTGGGTATATTGCAAAGCGAGCACAAAGGATAGATATGCTAGATCTTGCGATTATCGGAGGAGGGCCTGCGGGATTGACGGCCGGTCTGTATGCCACAAGAGGCGGATTAGAAAATGTAGTAATGTATGAAAAGGGAATGCCCGGAGGTCAAATTACGCTTAGCAGTGAAGTGGAAAATTATCCGGGTATCTGCAAACCGGTAAGCGGGATAGAACTGATGGAGTGTTGGCCAAAGCAGGCGATGCGTTTTGGGCTTAAGCACGAGATGGACGAGGTTAAGAGGGTGCGAAAAGGCGAAGAAGGCTTTATAGTAGAACTCGCCTCAGGCAAAGAGCAAAGAGCCAAATCGGTTATCGTTGCCACCGGTAGTACTCCCAAGCGAGCCGGTTTTGAGGGGGAAGAGGAGTTTTTGGGCAAAGGGATAAGCACTTGTGCCACATGTGACGGCTTTTTTTATAAAGATCAAGAAGTAGCGGTACTTGGCGGAGGTGATACGGCACTAGAAGAGGCCTTGTATTTGGCTAAGATCGCTTCTAAAGTTTATCTCATTCATCGAAGAGACAAATTTCGTGCGGCTCCTACGACAGTCAAAAGAGTGCTAGAAAATCCGAAGATCGAACTCATTTTAAATGCTACCGTAGTTAAAGCCTATGGGGATGAAAAAGGATTGCAAGGTATCATCATCGACCAGCAGGGCAAACGCATAGACCTTAAAGTCCCGGGGCTTTTCGTCTTTGTGGGAATGAAAGTCAACAACGAAGTGCTCAAACAAGAAGATGGCGGCTTTTTATGCGAAGTAAATCAGTGGGGGGAGGTCGTAGTGGATCTAAAAATGCGTACCAGCCTCCCTGGTCTGTATGCTGCAGGTGATGTACGCCAAGATGCGCCTAAACAGGTAGTCTGTGCCGCCGGGGATGGAGCGACGGCTGCCATTGATGCGATTGGGTATGTAGAAAGAGGAGGGGTGTGATGGTAAATATAGGAATTTATGGAGGCAGCGGACGGGTAGGACGTTTGCTTATTCAAAATCTCAAAAGAGACGATGTGGCAAGAGTGAGCGCGGTGCACGTGCTAGAAAGTATTGATATGGATGTGCCAGAAGCGGTGGTGACCAACGATATCGATACTCTCATTGAGCATAGTGACGTTATCATCGATTTTACTTTGCCAGAAGGTACCGAAGCGCTAGTGGAGCGGCTCCTTAGTACTCCAAAACCTTTGGTAAGCGGCACGACGGGGCTGAGCCAGCATCAGCAAAACCTTATCAAAGAGCTCTCCCTAAAAGCGCCGGTACTTTATGCTACCAATATGAGTTTAGGCATTGCCATCCTTAAGCGTCTTGTGGCGATGACCAGCGAAAAACTTAGGGACTTTGATATCGAGATCGTGGAGATGCATCACCGCTACAAAAAGGACGCTCCAAGCGGTACGGCCTTGACTCTGGCCGAGTATGCGGCAAAGGCGAGAGGTTGGGATCTAGATGAGGTGCGAGTGAGCGGTAGAGAGGGTAATATTGGAGAGCGCAAAAAAGAGGAGATTGGAGTTTTTGCTCTTCGGGGTGGCGATATCGTAGGTCGCCATACTGTTGGGTTTTACAACGATGGAGAGTATTTGGAGTTGGGCCATACCGCCACGAGTAGAGATACCTTTGCCAAAGGAGCTATCAAAGCGGCCAAGTGGCTTGTTTCCCAAGAGCCGGGTCTTTATACGATAGACGATTGTTTAGGGCTGTAACATGTGCTCGGTCATAGGAGTTTTTAACGTCCCTGAGGCGGCCAAATATGCCTATTTTGGTCTTTTTAGTCTCCAGCACAGAGGTCAAGAGGCGGCGGGGATTGCCAGCAGTGACGGGAAGCGAATCCATATTGCTAAAGGTAGGGGGCTTGTGACCCAAGTTTTTGACGAGAAGAAACTCTCTAAACTCATGGGCAACAGCGCCGTAGGGCATACGAGATACTCGACTGCCGGCGAGGATTCGGTACTAGACGCTCAGCCGATTTTTGCTAGATACGATCTTGGTCAAATTGCAGTAGTGCACAACGGCAACCTCACCAACGCCAAAGTTGTGCGCAAGGAGCTTATTAGAGAAGGGGCGATCTTTCAGACCTTTATGGATACGGAAAATATTATTCATCTCATTGCCCGCAGCCAAAAAGAGCATTTGTATGATCGTATCATTGAAGCACTCCACAAGATTGAGGGAGCCTACTCGATGGTACTTTTAAGCCGTAAAAAGATGTTTGCTATGCGAGATCCCCACGGCTTTCGCCCTCTCGTGATGGGTAGACTAGGGAGTGGATGGGTAGTAGCCAGCGAGACTTGCGCCTTTGATTTGATAGGGGCTGAATATGTACGAGATATCAGACCAGGAGAGCTCGTAGTGTTTGAAGAGGGAGAAGAACCCAGAAGTATCCAGGTCTTTAAGCCTACACCTACGAAATGTATCTTTGAATATATCTATTTTGCCAGACCCGATAGCGATATTTTTGGCAAAAATGTTTATAAACTTCGCAAAGCCATGGGACGGGAGCTGGCCAAAGAGTATCCCGTGGAGGCGGATATGGTAATTCCAGTCCCCGATAGCGGTGTGGCCGCAGCTATCGGCTACTCTGAAGAGAGTGGAATACCTTTTGAGCTTGGAATTATCAGAAACCACTATGTAGGCCGCACTTTCATCGAGCCAACACAAGAGATCAGGGATCTTAAGGTTAAAATGAAGCTCAATCCCATAAAAGAGGTGATCAGGGGCAAACGCCTCATTGTCATAGACGACAGCATCGTACGAGGGACTACGAGTAGAAAAATCGTCTCCATCCTCAAAGAGTTTGGCGCCAAAGAGGTCCATATGAGAATATCGGCTCCTCCTACTACGGGACCTTGTTATTATGGAGTGGATACACCTACAAAAGAGGAGCTAATCAGCTCACGAATGAGTGTGGAAGAAACTAAAGAGTACATTGGAGCCGATACTTTGGCGTATCTATCCATTTCGGGCCTTTTGCGTAGCGTAGGTAATGATTTGAGCTATTGTATGGCCTGCTTCGATGGCAACTATCCACTACTTCCAAAGGATAAGTGAGCGTGCGTGATGTTCTCACCTTTGGTCGCTATCTGAAGCGCCGTTACAAAAAACGTGTTAAAAAGATACCTTTAGGGCTTTCTGGCTTCACCTGTCCCAATATTGACGGACGGGTAGCCAAGGGGGGATGTACTTTTTGCGAAAATGAATCTTTTAGTCCTAATCTAGCAAGGACGAAGAAGTTTTTCCTCACTCCAGATATCAAAGAAAACCCTCTGTTAGAACGCCAACTCCAAGAGATTGAGCATCAATACCAAGCCACTGCGAGTTATTACGAGGTTCGGGGTTATGAGGCTTTCTTGGCCTATTTTCAAGCCTTTACCAATACCTACGCCCCTCTTGATACCTTAAAGCGCCTGTATGAAAAGGCTCTTGCTCAGCCCAAATGTCTAGGCCTTAGTATCGGTACAAGAAGCGACAGCGTTACTGAGGAGATTCTTGACTATTTGGTAGATCTTTCCAAAGATCGTGAGATATGGATCGAGTATGGGATACAAAGCGTATTTGATACAACGCTTGAACGTATCAATCGCGGGCACGATGCCGCCAGTGTGGAGCGGTGGATAAAGAAAAGTAAAGATAAGGGACTCAAGGTCTGCGGTCACTTGATTTTTGGATTGCCCGGAGAAAACCAAGATATGATGCTTACTACTGTCCAAAGAGCGGTAGAGTGGGGGATAGATTCGGTCAAAATACATCCTCTTTATGTGGTCAAAAATACGGCTTTAGCTGTGGACTTTTTAAAGGGGCGTTTTACTCCTATTAGCCTTGAAAAGTATATAGATACTTTACAAAAGGCCTTTGAGATACTGCCTCGTGATATGATCATTCAGCGGGTTACGGCAGGGATTGGTGATAGCACTCTCTTGGCTCCAAAATGGTGTGCCGATAAAAATGTTCAAATGCGAGCCATTCGGGCCGCTTTGGCTAAAATGGGACTGCGCTACTAAGCGTTAAGCAGCTCCAAGCTCTTCTTGATAGCAAAATCGTGAGGATGGATCTCTTTTGGTTCGGTTAGATCAACAAGCATCAATCGCTCATAGGCGCTTTTGCAAGCCTCACTAAAGTTCAAACTTTTGCCAAAAGTAACAAAAGAGGTATTGGGGGGAAAGAGGCGCAGGATCTAGACCCTGCGCTTTTGTTCTATCGTTTCGAGTCGGGTGTCGATCCCGATCGAGCGAAGCTAGGGACGCATTATTCGCTTTTTGGCATCTGTGTGGGGGCTTTGGCTTTGTTGAAACCTCCCATAAAAGAGGTAAGCATACTGCGAAGATTTTCAAAAATATTTTTGGTGCTCTCTCCGCTTTCCAACGCTTTTTCGATTTTTTCAATCTCATCAAGAAGCGGCTTGTAATCCTCTTTGACTTTGCCATAACCCAAAGCTTGTGCGAGTAGCAACTGCTCTTTTGCATATGCGAGCAACTCTTTGAGCTCTTCTTTGTTTTGGGCCTCTTTGTCTTTTGTGAGTTCGCTGGCTCGAATAATCGCTTGCTCCGCTCGTAAAATAGGCAACGGAATAACGATCTTTTCGACTACCAATGTCTCAAGTACTTCTACAAGCAAGGCGATAGCCTCTTCAAATTTATCCTCTTCAATCAAAGGAATAATTGCTTTGATCGCTTCTGGATAGGTAACGATAGGCAGTGCCGTAACGATGATATCAAGCTCGCTTGCAAGATTGAGCATAATATCTCTTGCTTTTTGTACCTCCTCTTCCTCAAGCAGCTTTTGAACTACTTTTCTAGCTGTGACGGCATCTTCTACCGTTCCGGGAAAATCGATGATCTGCTCTTGTACATTTACTGGGACAAGTTGCAGCTCAGGCTCTCTTCTGATCTGGACTTCCAGTTTACCAAGGACTTTTTCAATAGTCTCAAGAGCTTTTTGCTTATCCTTTTCCTTGAGGTGCTCGATCACCTCTACCATCATGTTGACCGCTTCAACGGCTTCTTGGGAGATCTTTTGATCTTTCTCTCCTACATACTGATCTTTAGCCTCTTGAACCTTTTGGGTTACCTCTTGCTTCTCTTCCATTCGTTTGTTTGCCATGAGTGACTCCTTTATGTTTTATTGTTACGAAATGATACAAATTATTTTTAAATTTGTCAAGATATTTGAGCCAAACGGCATAAAAATTTTTTAACGGCCTATGATACCTCTGGCACATCCTCGGCGTGTCGGTCTTGCGTGACGCAAAAGGTGCTCAAGGGGCGTTTGAGGTGAGAGGTATCCTTTAAGACGAATATACATCTGTGTAAGATACCCATCTTTACAGACGAATTTTACTCTTTTTCCGGCCCCTTTAAAGTATACCTTGTCAAAGAGTCGACGTATTTTGTAGGTTTGGATGCGTTTGCCTCTGTGTTCTACAAAAAAATCCCTTATGGGAGTTTTGTTAAGCTGCTCGACTAAAGCGATGGAATCAAGGAAGTAGACCTCTGGAGAGGAGCTGTAACAGCTGCCGTGCTTGACCCACTCATGTTTATGCAGTCCGCCGATGGTTCCGGGCATATAGCGAAGTAAAAGCTCTTCTAAAGAAGGAGGAATTTTAAGAGGAATTTTTTTCCACGCCCCTTTTTTATCAAGCATTTTGAGGCGCGCGGGCACATGGCAGTATTGTTTTTTGGGCCAAAGGCCGTGGAGGGTGAAGTTTTGCATCCAAAAAGGCAAAGGCCGTCTACATGCAGGATAACGCTCTACCTTGCATACCGAGGGGTACCACATAACGGCGAGGGTCCCGTCGATAGGATTGGCCAATAAATAAAGAACGAAAAGAAAGGGCAAGAGGAATTTTTTCATTTTTTACGACTCCTTTTTTCTTCTATGCCGCTTGTGCCAAAGCGGCGCTTGAGCTCTTGGCGTATGAGATCGGGGGATATATTCTCTAAAGCTAGAGCTACGAGGGTATGATAGACCATATCGGCGCATTCATAGACGATTTGCTCTTTTTGCTTATCTTTAACCGCAAGGCAAAACTCCGCAGCCTCTTCGGCAACCTTTTTGAGTATGGTGTTTTCTCCTTTATAAAAAAGTGTGGCTGTCCACGAGAGCGTAGGATCGGCCTCCTTTTTCTCTTGGATGGTATGGTAGAGCAGATCGACGATATCTTCGTACATTTGAGCTGGCTCTCGTTCGGGTTCGCTAGTGATTTGCCCGGTTTGTACATCTTTATAAAAGCAGCTCTTGCGTCCGGTATGGCACGCCGGTCCCCTCTGTTCTACCTCTAACACCAAGGCGTCGCTATCGCAATCAAGGCGCATACTTTTTATTTTTTGGACATTGCCGCTGCTCTCGCCCTTTTTCCAAAGTCTTTGTCGGCTTCTGGAGTAGTAGTGGGCCAAGCCAGTTTGGAGGCTTTTATGAAAAGCCTCCTCGTTCATGTAGGCTAGCATCAGCACCTCTTTACTCTTTTGGTCTTGGACGATGACGGGGATGAGGGGATTTTTTTGCCAATCGATTTGATAGTTCATTGTTGCTCCTGAGCGAGGCTGGCGGCCCGCTCTTTGCTTTTGGTATCGATCCAGATGTTTGGTACGGCTCCGCCGGGAGTCAAAAAGATCTTGGCATCTTTGTTGGCTTTGAGGGCTTCGTTGAATTTGCCTTGTACCTCAATTTGGCGTAGTCGAAGAAGCGGTTCGCTTACGCTTTGGGCGATTGCTTTATTGGCTTGAGCTTTCGCTTTGGCTTCGATCATAATACGCTCGGCTTCCCCTTGGGCTCTGATTTTTTTAGCTTCGGCTTCACCCTTGGCCTGAGCCGCTCGTTTTTGGGCCTCTTGTTTAGCCTTTTCTACTTCATATTTCATTCGCTGGGCCTCTTGTTTGGCGATTTGGACTCGCTCGATCTGCTCCTTGATCTTTGGCGGCAGATTGATCTCACGCAGCTGGACCGACTCTAAAAAGACTGGTTTGTTTTTGAAACTGTTGATCTTTTCTCTGATTTTTTGTTCGATTAAAGCGGCGATCTCATTGCGCTTGACCGGTAATTCCTCAGCTTTGTAGCGGCCAATCACATTGCGCACCACCTCCCGTACGACGGCGTTGATGAGTTTTTCCTCCCAACTTAGACCCCATGTGGCGATGGTTTGGGGGGCGTTGGCGGGATTGAGGCGGTACTGGACCGTGAGATCGATGCTCACAGGCAATCCTCTCGCGTCGAGCACGGTAATAGCCGGTTTTTCGATAATCCCTTCGTTGAGGTTGCCAAAAGCGGTATCCTTTTCGCTTTTGTAGTTGATGATCCGCACTTTTGTATCGACTTTGATGATCTTTTGGATGCCGGGAATATAAAAGTGTATACCCGGCTCTAGTGGAATGGGGTCAAACTTTCCAGCCGTTACTTTGATGCCCACTTCCCCAGATTGTATTATGGTATAAGGTTTGGCGACAATGAGTAGTACCACAAGCGCCAAAAGGACATAGATGATCGTCGCTTTTTTTCCAAAATCGTTCAAAGATTTTGGAGGGAGATTCTCTTCTGGATCCATCTTTTTTTTAAAGTACTCGTTGAAATCGGCTGGCATCTATTCTCCTTGGATGTAGGTAAGCATATGTTCATAGTCTGGGTTGCGTCCATAAACCACATCGAAGTAGGCCTCTTGGAGCTCTTTGGTCAAAGGTCCCCTTTTACCCTCGCCAATAATTCGTCCATCTACCTCTCGTATAGGGGTTACTTCTGCGGCGGTACCCGTAAAAAAGGCCTCATCGGCAATATAGACCTCATCTCTTGTCACACGTCGCCGCTCGATGGGGATGCCTTTTTCTTTGGCCAGACGCAGTACCGTATCTTGAGTGATGGACTCAAGGGAGTTGTCATTTGGCGGGGTGATAAGTACCCCGTCTCGTACGATAAAAATACACTCTCCACTTCCCTCCGCTACAAATCCTTCTTCATCAAGCAGCAAAGCCTCCTCATATCCGGCGATGACGGCTTCGTATTTGGCCATTTGGGAGTTAAGGTAATTGGCCACGGCTTTGGCTTTGCCCATAGTTGATTTGACGCTATTTCTAGCAAAGGAGCTCACTTTGACCCGAATACCTTTTTCTAAGCCCTCATCTCCTAGATATGCTCCCCATTTCCACGCCGCTATGGCAACTTCCACAGGAGCGTTGATATGATAGAGACCCATCACTCCATAGCCTAAGTAGATGAGTGGGCGGATATAGACATTGCCATCAAACTCGTTTTTGCGAAGCAGCTCAATCTGAGCGTTTTGGAGCTCTTCAAGGGTGTAGGGAACTTTGATGGCGGTAATTTTGGCGGAATTGAGGAGTCGTTTGGTATGGTCTTGTAGGCGAAAGATCGCCAACCCCTTTTGGGTCTGGTAGGCTCTTGTCCCCTCAAAAACCCCGTTGCCGTAGTGGAGCGTATGGGTAAGGACATGTACTTTTGCCTCGTCCCACTCCACAAACTTGCCGTTCATCCAAATATACTTAGCCTTTTCCATATGGCTCCTTATAGCAAAGTGTCTCAAACCCTAAAATATGCTCAAAGCGTTGTCTTGTTGAGACTATTAGGGTTCTTGCTCGAATTGGGGCTTAGTCTATCAAAAAATTGTTTAAAAAGAAATTGGCTATAATGGACAAAAACACCTTAAAGGATTGCCATGCAAGAGGCCAAAATATACTTTGGATCAACTCCTGCTACCAAGGAGCAAAAAGCGCCGGTAAAAAGCCCGTTTAACGACAAGATCGAAGGCTACTATCCCGTATGTGATGCCCAAGATGCACAAAAAGCATTACAAATCGCTCAAAAAGCTTTTAAAAAGCATAGCAATAAAGTCCCCCTCTCCCAGCGTATAGCTTGGCTAAGGGATGTGGCGCGAAGCCTCAAAGAGCAAAAGGAGGAGTTTGCTCTTACCATCACCAAAGAGATTGGCAAACCGATCGCTTTTAGTCGTGTGGAGGTACAAAGGGCGATCGAAACGATAGAACTGAGCGCAGACTTTGCCGTATCGATGATGGGAGAGACTATCAATACTGACGCTACGCCCAGCGGTCGAGGGACGATGAGTTTTTATAAGCGAGTGCCTGTGGGTGTGGCCGTAGCCATCACCCCTTTTAATTTTCCTCTCAATCTCTCAGCTCACAAGCTAGCTCCCGCTCTTGTAGCCGGCAACGCCCTTGTCTATAAGCCTACTCCTGAAGCTCCGCTTACTGGATATAATCTTGCCAAACTTTTTATTGAGAGCAAGTACGCCATACCCGATATGCTTAGCGTCGTCTACGGAGATGCTGAGATTGGCGACGCATTGGTCAGCAGTCCCATCCCTCGCAAGATCAGCTTTACTGGAAGCGTGCAAGTGGGCCGTATCATTACGCAAAGAGCAGGTATCAAGAGGCTGAGTTTAGAGCTTGGCGGTAATGCCGCTACCTATATCGATCAAAGTGCCGATATCTCCCAAGCAGCCTCTCGCTGCGCCGTGGGGGCGTTTGTCAACAGCGGGCAGGTCTGTATCAGTTTGCAGCGCATCTATGTGCATGAGAGCATCTACGAAGAGTTCGCCCAAGCTCTTGCCGAGGATACCAAACGGCTCAAAGTGGGCGATCCGTACGAGCCCGATACCTTTATGGGGCCTCTTATTAACGAAGAAGCGGCCAAAAGGGCCGAGCAGTGGGTCCAAAGCGCTATAGAAGCGGGGGCTCGGCCGATTCTAGAGGGTAAGCGAGAGGGGCGCTATTTTTACCCTGCGATTCTAGCTGATGTACAAGATGATATGCCAATTATCTGTGAGGAAGTCTTCGCTCCGATTGTAAGTTTAGTTAAAGTAAGCGGCTATGAGGAGGCAATAGCTAAGATGAATGATTCGCCCTATGGATTGCAGTTTTCCATCTTTACCAAAGATATCGATCTGATCAAGCGATTTGTAGATGATGCGGAGGCTGGCGGAGTGGTGATCAACGACATTCCGACTCTACGCTTTGACATCCAGCCCTACGGAGGGGTAAAACTTTCAGGCATAGGCAGAGAAGGGCCAAAATTTGCTTTGGAAGAGTTTACAGAAATAAAATCGGTGATCATCGTATGAAAATCTTGCTTATCGAAGACGATAAGTTTTACTCCAAACAGATTAAAGTCTTTTTGGAGCAACGATTAGAGGGCGTAGAGGTAGACGTGATCCATAGTTATGAAGAGTATAAAAATCTTGACAATCTTAAAGAGTACAAATATGTGCTTTTGGACATTTTTTTAAAAGATTGTATGGATGAGTGCGGCTTGGTGGATGATCTTATCGCTCAAAATCTGCCCATTATCATCATTACTGCCTCAGAGGATATGGAGGTGTTTGATCGCTATAATCGCAAAAAGATTATCGATTATGTGATAAAGACCGATATGGTGCGTCTTGAGTACTTGATTATGAAATTTAAAATCTTGCAGTTTTTGGAAAAGTACGGTGTTCTTTTGGTAGAGGACAGCAGGAGCTATCGCAACTATTTGGCCAAATTTTTCAAAATCTACTACCCTTACGCCAATATTATGCTAGCAAGCAGCAAAGACGAAGCGATGGAGCTTCTTTCGCAAAATGACGATTTTATCAAACTAGTTATTACCGATTATGTTTTAGCGGACAACTCTACAGGGCTGGAGTTGGTCAAGGAGGTGCGTCAAAACTATCTTTTCGACGATGTGGCCATCATCGCATTGACGGCACTAGATATCAACAACATAATGGCTAGATTTTTAAAAAGCGGTGCCAACGACTTTTTAGAAAAGAGTTTTAACAATTTTGAGTTTGTCTGTCGTATCGATAATGTGGT
Source organism: Nitratiruptor sp. (assembly GCA_027036935.1). GTDB lineage: Bacteria > Campylobacterota > Campylobacteria > Campylobacterales > Nitratiruptoraceae > Nitratiruptor. Next base: position 35,269 of record JALWCE010000034.1, read on the forward strand.
CAAATCTCTCGTTCAGTTTGAAGAGATCAAAACTTATTCCAACAAAGATTACCTCACGGGCTGCTACAATCGCCGCTATCTTTATGATGCCGGTTTGAAATTGTACTATTCGCTCAAGCGGCTTGATAAAGATGTCTCTATTGCTATTTTTGATCTGGATCATTTCAAAAAGCTCAATGATACTTATGGGCATTTTGCCGGGGATATGGTGCTTAAACATTTTGCCAACATTTTACAGCAAAGTATTCGAGGAAGCGACTTTGTGGTCCGCTATGGGGGAGAGGAGTTTTTGATGTTTTTGGGCTCTTGCGACAAAGAGATGGCCAAGAGCATCGTAGAAGAGCGGGTAAGAAAACGGGTACGTGAGGAGCCCGTCTGGATAGATGGGGAGGAGGTCTACTACGATTTTTCTTGTGGGATTTGCGATAGCGCCGATACTTTTGAGGATTTGATCAAAAAGGCAGACGAAAAGCTCTACTTGGCAAAAAAAACCAGAGGAGTGACCATTGCCTAAAAAGGTGGCGGTGAGCGCTTGCTTGCTTGGCCACAAGTGTCGCTATGATGGCGGGCACCGCAAAGAGTCCAGCCTCGATTTAGAAGGCTGTGAAGTGATTCCTTTTTGTCCAGAAGAAAAAGTGCTTGGCACACCCAGGCAGACCTGCGATCTGTATGAAGGACGCATGATAGGAAACGAGAGTGGCGAGGATGTGAGCGAGGCGATAGAGGCCCAAGCGATCGCATTGGCTCAATCCCATCCCGATATCAAGGAGGTCTATCTCAAATCCAAATCCCCAAGCTGTGCCTTAGCGAGTGCGAGAGAATATGATAAAGATGGCAAATTAGTGCGAAGTGATGCCACCGGAATTTTTGCCAAAAAACTCAAAGAGCTGCTCCCAGAGGCTACATTTTATGAAAAGGAGGGAAAATGATAGAAGTTGGACAAGAGGCTCCCGATTTTTGCTTGCCAAATCCAGATGGAGTGGAGATATGTTTGCACGATTTGCGAGGCAAGTGGGTGGTGCTCTATTTCTATCCAAAAGACAATACGCCCGGCTGTACCACAGAAGCACTTGATTTTACTTCGCACCTGGAAGAGTTCGAGAAGCTTGGGGCTGTGGTGATTGGAGTGAGTCCTGATAGTTGTGAGAGCCATCAAAAATTTATCGAAAAAAAAGGGCTCAAAGTAACGCTTTTGTGCGATACCCAAAAAGAGGTGCTCAAAAGGTATGGGGCATGGGGTATCAAAAAGATGTACGGCAAAGAGTACGAGGGGGTGATACGTACTACCTATCTTATCGATCCCGAGGGTAAAGTGGCGGCCGTTTGGCCAAAAGTGCGGGTCAAGGGGCATGTGGAGAAAGTGCTGGAGAAATTGAAAGAGCATACCAAAAATTAGAAAACTTTAAGCAGCTTTTTTATAAAATACTGCGCCTTTTACTCCACACGCAGGAATCCTTGACGGGTTGCGGCATGAGCCGTTGATGACTGCGGAGGCGTAAACCTAAATTTTATCGAGGAGAAACTATGGTAACGATGAAAGACTTGCTCGAGTGCGGTGTGCACTTTGGTCACCAGACGCGGCGATGGAATCCAAAGATGAAGCCTTTTATCTTTGGCGTGAGAAAAAATATCCACATCATCGACTTGCAAAAGACGCTTCGCTATTTTCGATATACCTACAATGTGGTGCGAGATGCGGCCAAAGAGGGTAAGACTATCCTTTTTGTAGGAACCAAAAAGCAGGCAAAAAACGCTATTGAAGAGTATGCGAAAAAAGCGGGTATGCCCTATGTAAACAGCCGCTGGCTTGGTGGAACACTCACAAACTTCAATACAATTAGAAAATCTATTAGAAAACTTGAAGTCATTG
>JALWCE010000035.1 GCA_027036935.1 Nitratiruptor sp.
AACCAGCTCTGCCACCTCCCCAAAGAAGGCTATGTAGTGTGGAGGCGCCACCCGGATTCGAACCGGGGATCAGAGCTTTGCAGGCTCCTGCCTTAGCCACTTGGCTATGGCGCCGTAAAGCGGTGGTGCCCGAGGCCGGACTTGAACCGGCACGGAGAAAACCTCCGAGGGATTTTAAGTCCCTTGCGTCTACCAATTCCGCCACCCGGGCATATAAAGATCGAATCGGATCGGGCACCATAGATTGAAGAGTATCAAACCAAACTGTTCCAAATTCTGGAGCGGGAGACGGGATTCGAACCCGCGACCCCCTCCTTGGCAAGGAGGTGCTCTAGCCTCTGAGCTACTCCCGCATGATTTGGATTGAAATTATATCCAAAAAAAAAGAAAATGTAAACACTACAGCTGCTATAATTCTTTTAAATACCATCAATTAGGAGAACTCATGCGCAGTGACGAGATAAAAAAGGGGTTCCAGCGAGCCCCTCATAGAAGTCTACTTCGAGCCACTGGTCTTAAAGATGAGGATTTTGACAAGCCCTTTATCGGTGTAGCCAACTCCTTTATCGAGATAATTCCGGGCCACTTTTTTTTAAACAAATATGCCGCTATCGTTAAAGATGAGATCAAAAAAAACGGTTGCGTGCCCTTTGAATTCAATACCATAGGTGTAGATGATGGAATCGCTATGGGACACGATGGGATGCTCTACTCCTTGCCTAGCCGTGAAATCATCGCAAACTCTATAGAGACTGTGATGAACGCCCATAAACTCGACGCCCTTATCGCCATCCCAAACTGCGACAAGATAACTCCAGGAATGATCATGGGAGCGCTTCGGGTCAATGTCCCCTCCATTTTCGTTAGCGGCGGGCCGATGCGAGCCGGCCATCTTAGCGACGGGACGCCTATCGATTTGGCTACCGCTTTTGAAGCGGTGGGTAAGGTGGCCGAGGGCAAGATGAGCCAAGAGGAGCTCTACGAGATTGAGTGTGAGGCCTGTCCAAGCGGCGGGAGCTGCTCTGGAATGTTTACGGCCAACTCCATGAACACCCTTATGGAGGCAATGGGGATAGCTCCCAAGGGCAACGGGACTATTTTGGCTCTCACGCCCGAACGGGAGGAGCTGCTGCGCCAAGCGGCCAGACGCATCTGCGAGATCGCCAAGGATGAAAAACTGACACAAAAGTACAAGATCCGAAATATCATCAACGAAAAAGCGATCCACAACGCTTTTGTGGTGGATATGGCGATGGGCGGCAGTACCAACACGGTGCTGCATATGATGGCCATAGCCAAGGAGGCGGGCGTGGATTTCGATCTGGCCAGACTCAACGACATTAGCAAGCATGTAGCCCATATCGCTAAGATCAGCCCAAGCCTGCAAACAGTCCATATGGAGGATATCCACAAAGCTGGCGGGGTGAGTGCTGTGATGAAAGAGGCGAGCCGCCGCAGCGATACGGTGCTCTATTTGGATAACCCCGTCATCGAGGGGGGCACTGTGGGCGAGCGGATCAAAGATGCTAAGATCATCGACACCTCCATCATCCATCCTGTCGAAAACCCCTATAGCGAAGTAGGGGGGCTGGCGATCCTCTTTGGCAATTTGGCCAAAGAAGGAGCCGTAGTCAAGACTGCTGGAATCGATCCAAACATGCGTGAGTTTACGGGCAAGGCGATCTGCTTCGATAGTCAGCAAGAGGCGATCGATGGAATCTTGGCCGGCAAAGTGCAGCCAGGTCACGTGGTAGTAATCCGCTACGAAGGGCCCAAAGGGGGTCCTGGTATGCAAGAGATGCTGGCCCCTACCAGCCTAATCGCTGGGATGAATCTGGGTGACAAAGTCGCCCTCATCACCGACGGACGCTTTAGTGGGGCTACAAGGGGAGCCAGTATCGGGCACGTGAGTCCTGAAGCGGCAGAGGGGGGCATGATAGGCCTACTTCAAGATGGAGATGAGATCTATATCAATGTGGATACCTATACTTTGGAAGTACGGCTTGACGAGGAGGAGATCGAGCGTCGAAGGGCTGCTTTTAGACCAAAAGTCAAGGACGTTCCTGGTAGATGGCTGCGCCAATACAGAAGCCTCGTCACCAACGCAGCCAACGGTGCGGTGCTCAAAGATGAGTGCTAGAGGAGTCGTCACCTACCGAAGCGCTAACGCTTCGCGGGTGACGATGGAAAATGGCGAGAACTATCCGGCGATTTTAAGAAAGAAGCTCAAAAAAAACAAACTCTACGCAGGGGACAGGGTTGAGGGCGAGGTAGTGGGGGATCAGTTTGTCATCGAAAAGATAGAACCGCGCAAAAATCTCCTCACCCGTCCTCCTGTGGCCAATGTGGACAACGTCCTTGTGGTGATAGCTATCAAAGATCCCGACTTCGACAACTTCTTGCTCGACAATCTCCTCACGGTCTACGAATACAAAGGAATAGAGCCCATCGTCATCCTCAACAAAGCAGACTTGGCAGATCCAAAAGAGCTTGAGAGGTGGCAAGAGCTCTACCGCTCCATCGGCTATGAGACGATCACCCTCAGCGCCAAAAACGATGAGGGGATCGAGCGGATCAAAAACTATATCCAAGACGATATCACGATCCTAGCAGGCCCCAGCGGGGTCGGCAAGAGCACCCTGCTCTCACGCCTGCTTGGCATCCCTATAAAAACGGGCGAGGTGAGCCAGAAACTAAAACGTGGCCGCCATACCACCACGGCTATCACCCTCTATCCTTTGGATCACGGCTCCTACATAGCCGATACTCCCGGATTTGGCAAAGTGGAGGCTACCTATTTCATGGACAAGAAGAATGTACGGCTCTACTTCAAAGAGTTTGGAGAGTATCGCTGTAAATATCCAGACTGTACCCACACCAATGAGCCTGAATGTGAGGTCAAGGAGGCACTCAAAAGAGGCGAGATCTCGTGCGAGCGTTTCAAAAGCTATCTGAGGATCATGGGATACTACTGGGATGAGCTGGAGCGGATCTGCTCCTAGCCCACCCTCTTGCCAAAGGCCAAAATCTCGAAATATTTCCAAAGCCACGCAACGATGAGCAATATCCACAGCGTAGCGCTGATATCAAAAGCTGGTGAGATCTTGCCAAAAGAGGCGGCAAGACTAAAAAGAATGCGTCCAAGTACCACGATCTGAGTAAAATAAAAGATCAGCACCCCACCTCTATCCACTCGCAAGAGATTGCCGGAGTGCCCCAGCGTCACTCTCGTCCCAAATCCGATCAGCAGCGTAGTCAAAAAGCCAAGGGCCAAAAGATGCAGAGGCAAAGCGAAGTCGTACCATCCAAAAAAGCTCTCAAAAAACTCGGCGATAGCACCCAAAAAGAGCCCCAGAGGCAGCCAATAAAAAGCTAGATGCAGCACCCACAAAAGGGGCTCTTTGCTTCTTGGCAAAGCGATCTTTTTGAGCTCATAGGCTATAAGCAAAGCGGCCAAGAGGTCAACCAAAAATAGAGCCTTTGGATAGAGGCCGTGCAAAAAGGAGTGGAGCAAAAAAAGTGTAAAGACCGCAATATGCAGCTTTTCATTGCGCTCCCACCCCATCACATGGCTAAAAAAGGGCACCATCCGAAAAGCCACCACGAAAGCTATGAAGATAAGATAGAGATAGATACCAAAATCGACTGCCGTTTGGAAAAATATATTGGGCTCACATCCACAAGGCACTAGAGCCAATGCAAAGAGGATATTGGCCATCGCCCCGATCCCAAGGCCTACGATAAGCCAATATTGATCCTTTTTGGGCAAGGTGCAGGCTTGGTAGATGCGATAAAACTCTTTGAGCGTCAGCGCAAACGCCCCGGCTACGAACAAAGC
>JALWCE010000036.1 GCA_027036935.1 Nitratiruptor sp.
TTGGCTTCGTGTCAAATCTTTTTACCTCCTTTCCGACAGAAGACTTCAAGCAGGTCTTATTGGATGCCCGCTATCTTCAGTCTAAGATGAAAAACTACGCTTTGATATCCATAAGCTCTTGTGTATTAAGCTCCACTGCCGGACTCATCGTAAGAGATAACGCTCCATGTCTGATATATCGACCCTTTGAGGCGGCAGGTTTTAGCTTGTTGATTTGCGCTACGAAAGCTTCTAAATTCTCTTTAAGCGCCTCTGGAGAGAAACTCGCCTTTCCAATACCTGCATGAATATTTCCTTTTTTATCAACTCGGAAATTGACCTGTCCTGCTTTGGCGTTCTTTACCGCTTTACATACATCCATAGTCACAGTACCTGTTTTAGGGTTTGGCATCAACCCTTTTGGTCCTAAAATTCGTCCAATCTTACCTACTAATCCCATCATATCGGGTGTAGCGATAGCGATATCAAAATCTATCTTTCCATTTTGAATCTCTTCGATGAGATCCTCAGCTCCTACGATATCCGCACCACACTCTTTAGCCTCATCAGCTTTGGCCCCTTTGGCAAATACAGCTACTCGGACCTCTTTACCAGTCCCGTGAGGCAATACGACAGAGCCTCGAACCATTTGATCTGCATGCCTTGGATCTACACCAAGACGAAGAGCTAGCTCTACCGTCTCGTCAAATTTTGCAGATTTAAGTTCTTTAACGGTTCGGACCGCCTCCTCGACAGAGTAAATTTTGTTTTTATCGATTTTTTCTAAAAGCTGTTGATATCTTTTTGAATGTTTTTTCCCCATACTTGTCTCCGCATGTTTTATTTTGCTACCACTTTTTTTTCAATCCCGTGGTAAGGATCAATCGACAATCTCAACTCCCATACTTCGACAACTACCGGCAATAGTCTTCATTGCAGCATCAAGATCGGTCGTATTGAGATCTGGCATTTTGGTTTTAGCTATCTCTTCAAGTTGCGCTTTTGTAATTTTTCCAACTTTGTTTTTAAGTGGGTTGTCACTTCCCTTTTGGATACCAGCCGCTTTTTTTATCAAGTCGGAAGCCGGCGGTTGTTTGGTGATGAATGTAAAACTTCTATCGCTATAGACGGTAATTACAACAGGGATATTGAATCCCATCATATCTTTTGTTTTTTCATTAAAAGCTTTACAAAACTCCATGATGTTGACACCACGCTGTCCAAGGGCGGGACCAACTGGAGGCGATGGATTTGCTTTACCTGCAGGAATTTGTAACTTAAATACATCCACAACTTTTTTTGCCATATTTTTTCCTTCCTTCTCAGATTATCTTTTCAACTTGGGTGTAAAGAATTTCTACTGGAGTACTTCGTCCAAAGATAGAGACATTGAGTTTAAGCTTCCCATGCTCCATATCATACTCTTCCACAACTCCGGTAAAATTGGCAAAAGGCCCTTCGGTAATACGAACCATCTCTCCCGGCTCGTAAGAGATCTTTGGCTTGGGAGCTCCCTTTTTTTGTGCCTTTTCTAAAATTTTCTTCACATCCTCTTCACTAATTGGTGTAGGCTTTTTAGATTCTCCAATAAATCGTGAAACTTTTGGCAGACTTTGGATCTTTTGCCAAAGCTCTGTATCAAGATCCATATTGACAAAGACATAACCTGGATAAATACTTCGTTCGGTAATCTTTTTCTTACCGTTTTTTACTTCGATCACATCTTCTGTAGGCACTATCACCTCTTTAATTTTATCTTCGAGGTGCTCTTCTTTTACCAGATTTTCTATAGCGCGCTTAACGCTCTTCTCACTCCCGCTATAGACCTGGATCGCATACCATTTATGTGCCATCTATTTCCTTAGCTTACATTATATGAGACAATAAAAAGGACATAGTCCCATCAACAAGAGCCAAAAAGAGTGAAACTACAGAAACTACCACTATAACGGCAATATACGCATTTCTAACTTGTTCTTTGGTTGGGAAAATAACTTTTTGTAATTCTGCTTTTGCTTCTTTAAAATATTGGATAAACTTTTCCATAAGTTTCCTTCTAATGGCAGGGCAGGAGGGACTCGAACCCCCGACCAGCGGTTTTGGAGACCGCTGCTCTACCAACTGAGCTACTGCCCTATATGGAGCAAAGAGGAGGAAAAAAGATTAAGTATATTATTTTCCTCTTCACTCAATTATAACTTGCAATTATAACTTGGCTTCTTTGTGTTTTGTATGCTCTTTACAAAATTTACAATATTTTCTGATTTCAAACTTTTCAGGATGTGTTTTTTTATTTTTTGTCGTATGATAATTTCGTCTACCACACTTCTCACACGCTAGATGGATAATTTCTCTCATTGCCTACCTTTAGATATGAGGGGCAAAGCCCCCAAGGATTATTCGATGATCTTACTTACAACACCAGCTCCGACTGTTCGTCCACCCTCACGAATAGCAAATCGTGTTCCCTCTTCAAGAGCGATTGGAGCGATAAGCTCAGCATTGATTTTTACGTTATCGCCGGGCATAACCATCTCAACGCCTTCAGGCAATGTAATAGTACCAGTAACGTCTGTAGTTCGGACATAAAATTGTGGTCGATATCCACTAAAAAATGGAGTGTGTCGTCCACCTTCTTCTTTAGTCAGTACGTAAATTTCAGCTTCAAATTTAGTATGTGGAGTGATGGTTCCTGGTTGTGCAAGAACTTGTCCACGCTCTACCTCTTCTTTTTTGGTACCTCGAAGAAGTACACCGACGTTATCCCCAGCTTCACCTTGCTCGAGCTCTTTTCTAAACATCTCAACGCCAGTCACTGTGGTTTTTTGAGTTGGTCGAAGACCTACAATCTCGATCTCATCTCCAACTTTTACCACACCTCTCTCAATTCTACCAGTTACAACTGTTCCTCGTCCAGAAATTGAGAAAACGTCTTCAATAGGCATCAAGAAAGGTTTATCGATATCTCGCTCAGGAGTTGGAATATACTCATCTACTGCGTCCATAAGCTTAAGAATTTTTTCGCTCCAAGGACCGATTTCACCATTTTTGGCCTCTTCCAAAGCTTTAAGAGCAGATCCAGCGATTACCGGTACATCATCTCCTGGGAAATCATACTCGTTCAGAAGTTCTCGAACTTCCATCTCAACAAGCTCAAGAAGCTCAGGATCGTCTACCATATCCTCTTTATTCAAGAATACAACGATGTAAGGTACACCAACTTGACGGGCAAGAAGGATATGCTCACGAGTTTGTGGCATTGGACCATCAGCCGCAGATACAACAAGGATCGCTCCATCCATTTGGGCAGCACCAGTAATCATGTTTTTAACGTAGTCGGCGTGTCCTGGACAGTCAACATGAGCATAGTGTCGTTTATCTGTTTCATATTCTACGTGAGACGTAGCGATTGTAATACCGCGCTCTCGCTCTTCTGGAGCGTTGTCGATTTGATCATAGTCTCGTTTCTCTGCGTACCCTTTTTCCGCAAGTACGGCAGTAATAGCAGCGGTCAAGGTAGTTTTACCATGGTCAACGTGGCCTATGGTACCAATGTTTACGTGGGGCTTGGTCTTGACGAACTTTTCTTTTGCCATAGCTAAATTCCTCCATATATGATTGATTGACGGGCGTATTATATCTAAATATTACTAAAACACAAACTAATGATTGATGTTTTGGCAATGGAGCCCAGAAGCGGGATTGAACCGCCGACCTCTTCCTTACCAAGGAAGTGCTCTACCACTGAGCTATCTGGGCATCATCACACACTCAACAATTGCCAGTAAAATTGATTGGAGCAAAACTATTAGTAGAAATATGCAGCTACCATTA
>JALWCE010000037.1 GCA_027036935.1 Nitratiruptor sp.
AAACATCTACTCCATCTTGCTCAAACCCAAGCCGCCCTACGACACAAAGCCTTTGCCAGACATAAAGATTCTCTTAAACTTTCAGTAGCAGTAGAAGAAAAAAACGAAGTAATCGCCAAAGCCCACCACTCTATCGAAGCACAATGTAGCAGCGCAGGAGTGGAGCTTATCGAAGGCGAGGGGGTGATCAAAGAGCCTTATAGAGTCGAAGTAAAGAAAAAGAACTACGAGGGTAGATACATCGTACTAGGAACGGGCTCCTCTCCTTTTATCCCTGAGGGGATAGAATATGACAAACAAGCGATCATCACTAGCGACGAAATGCTCAATCTTACCGCCTTTCCAGACTCCATCGCCATTTATGGCAGCGGTGCGATAGGTCTGGAGATGGCGAGCTTTTTTGCCGCAAATGGTGTACAGACGACGCTTATCTTTCGGCACGCACACATCTCAAACAAGATTCATCCTCATATCTTGCAAAACCTTGAAGAGTCGCTCCAAAACTTAGGCGTGCAATTTTTACCAAATACTACAATCGTAGAAGCCGCCAATCACGAAAAAAGAGCTAAAATTACCACCAATAAAGAGGTATTAAGCTTTGATACACTCCTTGTGGCTACTGGTCGTAGACCAAACATAGAGGCTGTACGTACGCCCACAATAGCGGTACAAAAAGGGATTGTCACCAACGATTTTTTTGAGACTACCCTCAAAGATCATTACGCTATAGGAGATTGCAACGCCAAGCTGATGCTCGCCCACTCGGCCCGCGCCCAAGTACTCAACGTAGTCCAAACCATAACGGGCAAAAAAGAGCGGCTCAATCTAGAAAACATTCCAAAATTTATCTATACCCTCCCCCTCCAATACGCCGCCATCGGCAAGACCAAAATGAGTTTGGATAAAGAGGGTATCGAGTACAAGGAGGCGATCTTTCCCCTCTCGGCTCTGGCTCTTTCCCACCTCACCCAAGCTACTAAAGGAGTGATGGTGCTCTATGCTGACAAAGAGAATTTTTTGCTGGGAGGCGAAATGCTCGCTCCTCATGCCGAGGAGCTTGTGGGTATCCTTAGTGTAGCCTTGGCCAGCGAAAACGACGTGGCAACCACCCTCAAAGCGGTTTTTGCCCATCCAACTTTTAGCGAAGGGATTGATAGGGCTCTTAGGAGGCTTGGATAATGAAAGAGACCAAGTACTACGAGAAACTGCCTTGGGTGCAAGTAGCCGCGGAGCTTGGCGTCGATGTAAAAAAGGGTCTAAGCCAAGAGGAGGCCAAGAAGCGGCTAGAACAATATGGCCCCAATGAGATACCAGAGTATGAAGAGCCCCTGTGGCACCGAATTTTTAGGCGATTTTGGGGACCAATCCCTTGGATGATAGAGATTGCCGCCATCCTCGCGGCACTCGTACGGCACTGGGAAGAGTTTTATATCATCCTCATTATGCTCTTTGTCAACGCCTTTTTGGACTTTTACCAAGAGTCCAAGGCACTCAACGCCATCAAAGTCCTTAAAAAGAAACTGGCCAAAAAGGCCATCGTGCTCCGTGATGGGAAATGGCAAGAGATCGAGGCTAAAGAGCTGGTGCCCGGAGACGTGATCAAGGTCAAGATCGGAGATATCATCCCAGCCGATATCAAGATCGTGGATGCCGGAGATTACGCATTGGTGGATCAGTCGGCTTTGACCGGGGAATCGCTGCCAGTGGAGAAAAAGACCAACGATGTAGCTTTCTCCAATACCATCGTCAAACAAGGGGAAATGATCGGTATTGTCGTCAACACGGGTCTGAACACCTACTTTGGCCGCACCGTGGGACTTGTTGCCAAAGCCGAGAGAGAGCAGCGCAGCCACTTCCAAAAAATGGTGATCCGAGTAGGGGACTTTTTGATTGCCATCACCATTGTAATGGTGGCCATCATCATCTATTTTGGTCTCAAACGCCACGAAAACCCTTACGAGTTGCTGGTCTTCTCATTGGTGCTTACCATTTCAGCTATCCCTGTGGCACTGCCCACGGTGCTTACCGTCACTATGGCCATAGGAGCTTTAAATTTGGCCAAACGACAAGCCATCGTCAGTCGTCTCGCCGCTATCGAAGAGATGGCGGGGATGGATGTACTTTGTTCGGACAAGACTGGAACACTGACAAAAAACCAGATGACTATCGCCGAACCTTTCGTAGTAGAAGGACACAAAACGGCTGAGCTGTTTTTGTACGCCATCCTAGCCAGCAAACGAGAGAATAACGATCCGATAGAAAAACCGATCTTTGAATATGCGGACGAGCACGGCATCTCCAAACTCGCCAAACATTATGAAGTGATCAAATTCATCCCCTTTGATCCTGTACGCAAACGGGCCGAAGCGATCGTAAAAAGAAAAAATGGCGAGTGTATCGTCGCCGTCAAAGGAGCGCCCCAAGTTATTCTAGCCTTATCCAATACCGAGGAAGTTGACGAAGAAGCAATCAACGACAAGATCGAGGAATTTGCCGAAAATGGCTTTCGCACCCTTGGTGTCGCCTTTAAAAGATGTGACGAGGATCAATTTCATTTTATAGGGCTCATTCCCCTCTACGATCCGCCAAGAGAGGACTCCAAAGAGGCGATCGAAGAGGCAAAAGCTAAGGGCGTGGAAGTAAAGATGGTCACTGGAGACAACATCGCCGTGGCCAAATATATCGCCAAAATTTTGGGTATCGGCGACAATATCCTCGATATCCAAGAGCTCAAGGGAGCTTCGACAAAAGAGTATGAAATACTCTCACAGATCATAGCCAAGGCGCTGCTCAAAGTAGAACACCCCGATATGGACGAGAAGCAGATCGAGCGTTTGACCAAAAAAATCGTCAAAGAGGTACAAAAAGAGCTGCACAACAGACCCCTGCCCAAAGGGTATATTAAAAAGCATGAGAGCGAGATCATCCAACTCATCGAAGAGGCCAACGGCTTCGCCCAAGTTTTCCCAGAAGATAAATACTTTATCGTGGACAAACTCCAAAAAGTAGACCATATCGTAGGAATGACGGGCGATGGGGTCAACGACGCCCCCGCACTCAAAAAAGCTGATGCGGGGATTGCCGTGAGCGGGGCTACCGATGCGGCCAGAGCGGCAGCCGATATCATCCTTATGGCTCCGGGTCTTCGAGTGATCGTGGATGCGATCAAAGAGGCTCGTATCACTTTTGAGCGGATGAAGAGCTACACCATCTTTCGTATCGCCGAGACCATCCGTATCATCGTCTTCATGACGCTTGCTATCGTGGTCTTCAATTTCTATCCACTCACCGCCATTATGATTATCGTCTTGGCTCTTCTAAACGACATTCCTATCCTCGCCATCGCCTATGACAATACAAAAGTACGAGAGAAACCGGTACGCTGGGATATGCACGAGATGCTCGTACTCTCTAGCTGGTTGGGCATTGCCGGAGTGGTGAGCTCCTTTTTGATTTTTTACATCGTAATGGTCTATCTCAAAACTCATCCAGAGTCTGCTGAATTTTTACCCGATGTCCCTATCTGGATCGATATGCGCGACTCTCAAGAGTGGCTGAGTTTTGTACAATCTATCTTCTTTGCCAAAATGGTCATCGCGGGTCACGGCACGATCTACAACACCCGTATTGATGATTGGTTTTTCAAACGACCTTGGCCATCTTGGATCCTTTTTGGAGCTACCTTTTCTACTCGGATTATCGGTACCATCATTGCCGTGTATGGCTTTGGACTCATGACGCCTATTGGTTGGGATTGGGCGCTTTTTATGTGGGCATATGCTCTAATATGGTTTGTATTTAATGATATCATCAAAGTAGCGGTTATCCGGTATTACAGAAAAATCAAAGGGATAGAGGTACTTTGATGGGATTTGTGCCAAAGGAGCTCATTCATCTACTCTATGTGGGAGTGCTGGCCTTTTTGGTAGGTCTGGAGCTCAAGACCTACCGCCTTGCCAAAGCCCAAAAGCGCACCCATATTGGTTCCACGCGCACATTTACTTTCATTGGAATTTTAGGCTACATCTTCTATCGTATCGATTTGTGGCTCTATTTGGCTGGATTTTTGGCTTTGACAGCCATCTATATCAGCTATTATCTCCATAAACTCCACGAAGATCGCTCTTCCATCATCTCCTTTTTGCTCATCGCTTTGGTCTATAGTTTTGGCCCATCAATCGAGCTTTTTGATATTTGGATGCCCACCCTTCTTTTTGTTTTGATCGTCTTTTTACTTGGAGCCAACAAAAACTTACAATACCTTTTTGAACAGATCAATATAGAAGAGTTTGAGACTCTTGGGAAATTTTTGCTCCTTAGCGCCGTAATCTTACCGCTTTTACCAGATACTTCTTTGCCATACCTGCATATCTCGCCCTTTAAAATCTGGCTCGTAGTAGTCGTAATCTCTGGTATTAGCTACGGCAGCTACATAGCTCAAAAGTATATTTTCAAAAATAAAGGCTTTTTAGTTACGGGAGTTTTGGGCGGTTTGTACTCCTCCACCGCCACGACGGTGGTGCTAGCCAAAAAGAGTCAGATCGCTCCAGGCGTCATCAATGCCGCTATTGTGGCGGCTACTGCTATGATGTACGTGCGGCTTCTCATCATCGCCTATATTTTTAATTTCGAGGTGGCAAAACTGCTCACCCTTCCAATGTTTGGCCTCTTTTTTCTCGGAAGTCTCATCGCTTTCGTGCTTTATACAAAAAGTCAAGACATCTCCCAAGCGCCCATTGACGACCGCAATCCTTTGGAACTTGGTACTGCCTTTAGCTTTGCAATCCTTTTTGTACTGATGATGGTAGTGACCAACTTTGTCGTCTCCCACTATGGCAATCTTGGACTACAATTTCTCTCGTTTATCATCGGCTTTACCGATATCGATCCTTTTGTACTCTCCCTTTTGACCGGTAAGTATGCTCTTACCCACTGGGATATCGCATCAGCCATTCTCATTGCCAGCGGCTCAAACAATCTGCTCAAAGCCTTCTACGCTCTGCTTTTTGGCCATAACAGACCAAAAACAGCTGCCTTGTGGTTAATAATTTTGGGTATGCTTACGATTATATCGCCTAAAATTATAGAGATTTCTAGGAGTTTACTATGAAAAAGCTGCCTTGCCAACATCCCAAAGCAAAAGAGGAAGAACCAAATGTAGAAGAACTTTTAGAGCGCATATTCCAAAGCCCTTCGTACAAGTTGGCCATAGAAGATGTAGATTTTTTACGCAGCGACGATACAAGAGGCATACGGCTCCATCTTGACTATCTCAAACCAGAGCTTATTATGAAGCGTCACGGCATCAAACGCACTATCGTGGTCTTTGGAAGCGCTAGGATAAAAGAGCCGGCTACGGCCCTCAAAGAGCTTGAAAAGATTAAAAAAATGGTAGAAGAACAGCCTGATTCTAAGCAGCTGCTCAGAGCCTTGCGCACCGCTGAGAAGATGGTCGAAAAGAGTATCTACTATGAAGAAGCCAGAAAGTTTGGCCAATTGGTGGGGCGATCGGGCAAAGGCCCCCAGGATAATACTCTCACCCTTATGACCGGCGGGGGTCCGGGCATTATGGAAGCGGCCAATCGAGGAGCTTTTGAAGTTGGCGCTAAGAGTATAGGGCTTAATATCCAGCTACCCCACGAGCAGTTTCCCAACCCTTATATCTCACCAGAACTTTGCTTTCAGTTTCACTACTTCGCGATTAGAAAACTCCATTTTTTACACCGAGCTTGCGCTCTTGTGGTCTTTCCCGGCGGATTTGGTACGCTTGACGAGCTTTTTGAAACCCTTACTCTGATCCAAACCCATAAAAATAAACCCATTCCAGTAGTCCTCATGGGCAAGGAGTATTGGCATAGACTCATTAATTTTCAATTCTTGGTCGAAGAGGGCACGATAGACGCGGAGGATCTGCATATTTTTACCTTTAAAGAGAGTGCCCAAGAGGCGTGGGAGTATATATTGCAGTGGTACCAAAAGCGCAATATCGATCTATTTAACAACCACGACAAAGGAGAAAAAGATGCGCAAACTTGATCTGATGCGACTTATCCCAGCAGACGTACCCCCAGACAAAAAAGGGAAATTTTTGGAGATACTAGAGCGCACTACCAATAATACAGGACGGCTGATGCTCTTTGCAGGCGATCAAAAAGTTGAGCATCTTAACGACGACTTCTATGGTCCTGGCATCCCACCAGAGGACAACGATCCAGAGCATCTGTTCAAAATCGCTTCCAAAGCCAAAATCAGCGTATTTGCCACCCAATTTGGACTAATTTGCCGTTACGCCCAAACGTACAAAAATATCCCATATCTTGTCAAGATCAACTCCAAAACCAACATCATCCCCTATTCGGCCAAAGATCCCTACTCACAGCAGTGGCTAGAAATAGAGGATATGCTGGAATTCGAGCGCTATAGTGGTATCCCTATCATGGGATTTGGCTATACGGTCTATCTGGGTAGCGAACATGAGCACTCTATGCTCAAAGAGGCCGCCACCATCGTCCATCAAGCCCATAAAGCCGGTAAACTTGCGGTATTGTGGATCTATCCGAAAGGCAAATTTATCAAAGACGAGCATGACCCCCATCTCATTGCAGGAGCCGCCGGCGTAGGAGTCTGTCTGGGAGCCGACTTTGTCAAGGTCAAAGTCCCCTACAAAGATGGCAGATTTGACCCGACACTTCTCAAAGAGGCCACCCAAGCCGCCGGTAACTGCGGAGTGCTGTGCGAGGGGGGTAAAAAGATAGATGAAAAAGAGTTCTTGCAAGAGCTGTACGAACAGATCCATAGAGGAGGCGCTCGAGGCAACGGTACGGGTCGCAATATCCATCAACGCCCACTCCAAGAGGCAATCAAGATGGCCAATGCCATTTATGCCATCACTTGTGAAAATAAAACTCTTCAAGAGGCTTTGAGGATACTACAAAAATGAAAGTTCAAGATTTAGGACTCATTCCTTTTGAGCGGATCGATGCTCTGCTAGAAAAGTACATTCTTTTAGCCAAAAGGGAGGACTATTTGCTGCTATGCACCCATCCGCCGGTCTACACCATCGGTAGCGAACCGTATACTTGCGATCTGCCTTTGATTCCTAGCGACAGAGGGGGAAGCGTTACCTATTTTGACGAGGGGTGTTTGATGCTCTACTTTGCTTTTAAAGTCCTCTCTCCTCCAAGATTCTACGCCAAAGTGATCCAAGCGCTTGAGCAGTTTTTTACCATCTTCGACCCAAACATCCTTTACGATCGCACAAGACCGGGTTTTTACATTAATGGAGAAAAAATTGCTTCCCTTGGATTTCGCTATAAACAAGGAGTGAGCAAGCACGGCGTCTCCTTGCATATCGCTCCAGACCTTAGAGCTTTTAATCGCATAGAGCCTTGTGGACTCAAAGGGGTACGGGCCACCTCTTTAGAAGAGCTGGGCTTTACTCTTGATATGCCACAGGCCAAAGAGCTCGCGATCAAGGTAGTCAAAGATGTATTTAAAGCCTAAAGTCAAAGCTCCCGCACCAGAGGTTATCCAAAAGACCGCCGCCATTTTGCGCCGCAACAACGCCAACACCATCTGTTTGGAGTCCAAATGTCCCAATATCGCCGAATGTTTTGACAGAGGCACCGCCACATTTTTGATCTTGGGCACTCAATGTACAAGGAGGTGTGCCTTTTGCAATGTAGCCCACGCCAAACCCGCTCCTCCAGATCTAAGCGAGCCTGAGCGCATAGCAAGAGCTGTAGAACAGCTGAAACTCAACTATGTAGTCATCACCTCCGTAGACCGTGACGATCTCAAAGATGGAGGAGCAAGCCACTTTGCGGCGGTTTGTAGCGCTATTCAAAGGACAAATCCAAGGATCAAAATCGAGCTCCTTACGCCTGATTTTAGGGCTCAAAGGGGGGCTTTGAATAAAGTTATAGCAGCCAAACCCTATAAACTAGCTCACAATATCGAAACCATCCAAAGACTCACTCCCCTCGTAATGCCCGGATGCGACTATGAGCGAAGTTTGGACATACTTGCCTACTATGCCAAGAGCACCATCTTAACCAAATCCTCGATTATGGTGGGACTGGGTGAGACAAAAGCGGAGCTAGAAGTTACATTCAAAGATTTAGCCAAAGCGGGCGTACAACAACTTACCATCGGTCAGTATCTACGCCCTTCTCCCGCTCACTGGCCCGTACACCGCTACTATAGACCTGACGAATTTGAAGAACTCAAACTCGCCGCCCAAAAGGCAGGAATACCACATATACTTTGCGGAGTGCTGGTACGCAGCAGCTACTACGCCGATACACTCTAAAGGAGCAGCGCCATGCAAGAGTATCAACTTCTCCAACTGCTTGAGCGATACGGCATCACAGTACCTAAGTATCGTACTTTTGATATCGATCACAAGTTTTTCTTCGATCGCTTCCCCTGCGTACTCAAAATCGACTCGCCCAAAGTGATCCATAAGAGTGATGTGGGAGGCGTGCGAATGGGTATCCACTCCAACGAGGAGCTCCAACGGGCCAAATATGAAATCTTGTCCAATCTCCAAAAACACGGGATCTTTTTGGATTTGGAGGATAAATTTATCGTCGAAGAGGAGGTAAAGGGCGAAGAGTTTTATATTGGAGGAATTTTTGATCCTATCTTTGAAGAGGTGCTTCTTTTTGGCAAAGGTGGCGTACTTATCGAAATAGAAAAAGATATCTGCTATATCGATAGCGAAGCAGATGCCAAAGAGATCGTCAAAAGCTTTAAAACTACCAAAATATCTAAAATTTTCCCGCAATTTCGGGGCAAGGAGTACAAAATAGAGTATGTAATCGATGTGGTACAAAAATTTCAAAAGCTCTTTAGCACCGAGCCAATCGTAGAGTTTGACGTCAATCCTCTTATCTACACCGAGGAAGGTTTCGTAGCGGTAGACGTGCGTATGAAACAAGGAGTAAAGAGGCGCTTTGAAGAGCGTAAGCGAAGCGAGGATATCTTTCATAACGAAAAAGTCGCTATCTTTGGCGCTACGGATAATCCTAAAAAAGTAGGCTACGCACTGGCTAAAAACGCTCTTGCCTCCAAAGCCAATATCTACTTTGTCAATCCAAAACTTAAGGAGCTTTTTGGCAAAAAAGTTTACCATGATATCGAGGAGCTCCCGCCTATCGATACGGCCGTTATCGCAATTCCAAGCGAATATGTACTCAAAACGGTAGAAAAACTTGGCCAAAAAGGAGTAAAAAATATTATTGTCATTAGCGCTGGATTTAAAGAGAGCGGCAACAAAGAAGCAGAAGAGAAACTGACCAAACTGGCCAAACAATACGATCTTAATATCTTAGGTCCCAACTGCCTGGGACTCTATAACGCCCAAAAAGAGCTCAACCTCACCTTTGCCGCCGATACCATTTTGCCTGGCTCCATCGCTTTGCTCTCACAATCTGGCGCGGTGCTCAGTGCCCTTATCGATAAAGCCGCCACCTACTCTATTGGCTTTTCCCATATCCTATCACTGGGCAACATGGCCGATTTTGACTTTGGCGACGGGATAGAAGCGCTCCAAAATAAGTCCCAATGCAAATCTATCAATATCTATGCCGAAGGAGTTCGCCACGGTAAAAAGTTTTTACGGCGCATCAGAAAAAGTTCCAAACCCATCTTTGTTTACAAGGCGGGCAAAACCGAAGCGGCAAAAAAAGCCGCTTTTAGTCATACCGGCAATATCAGCGGCAGCTATGAGATGCTAGCGGGACTTTGCCATAGCGCGGGGGCAAAGATCAAACAAGATATCGACGAGATGATATTCGCTCCACAATATGAGAACTACAAAGAGGCGCTCATTATCACCAACGCCGGCGGCCCGGGTACGATCCTCACCGACATCCTCGTCCAACACGGTAAAAAAATGTACGAGCTCACGCCAAAGGAGCTCAAGCTATTAAACAAAGTACTCCCTCCCACATGGTCTAAAAATAATCCGGTAGATATTGTCGGAGACGCCACAAGCGAGCGCTATAGGGCGGCTTTGGAGATTTTGTACAAGCCCCAGCTTTTAATCTTCATCCTCGTTACACCCCAATTTATGACTGATGGAAAGAATATAGCCAAACTTGTAGAAAACAGATCCAATCTCATTCCCATATTTTTTGGTAACGAGACTTTCAAAGAGGTGTTTGCATATTTCCAACAACGAAATATTTTATACTTCAACGACCTCGAAAACGTAGCAAATATCTTATAAGGAGAAGCAATGAGCAAATATATCAAATGGTTCAAAGAGATCGGAATCAAAGATGTAGCCGAAGTGGGTGGGAAAAACGCAAGTCTAGGGGAGATGTACAACGCCCTTTCACCTCTTGGAGTCAACGTCCCCAACGGCTTTGCCGTCACGGCCACCGCCTACAAACACTACCTAGATTACAACAATCTTTGGGAGCCTTTGGCCAAACTTTTTGAAAACTTCAATCCAGACGACATCGATCAGCTCCGTCACGTAGGCAAAACGGCCAGAAATCTCATCATGCAAGGCGAGGTCCCACCCGATCTAAAAGAGGAGATCTTGGATGGATATCATGAGCTGCAAAAGGAGTATGGTGAGGATGTGAGCTTAGCCGTACGCAGCTCCGCTACCGCAGAGGACTCCCCTACCGCCTCATTTGCTGGTCAAAACGAGACCTATCTCAATATCAAAGGCGACGACAACCTCATCTGGGCATACAAGATGTGTCTGGCTTCCAATTTCACCGACCGTAGCATCAACTACAAATATACCCACCATTTCGATCCGATGAAAGTCTACCTATCGGTAGTGGTAATGAAGATGGTCAGAAGTGACCTTGGCAGCAGCGGGGTGATGTTTAGTATCGATACGGAGACAGGATTTCGTGATGTGGTCTTTATCAACGCCGCATGGGGCCTAGGAGAAAACGTAGTCCAAGGTACCATCGAGCCAGATGCTTTTTATGTGCACAAACCAACCTACAAAAAAGGTTACAAAGCGGTACTCAAACGCCATCTAGGCTCAAAAGAGCTGATGATGGTCTTTAGCGAGACGCTAGAAAAAGCCAATCTCGCAGAGCAGTTTACCAAAAATATCAAAACCCCCATAGAAAAACGGATGAAATTCGCCATCAACGACGAGGAGATATTGCAGCTGGGCGACTGGGCGATGAAAATAGAAGAGCACTACAGCCAGCTCAACGGCCGCTATACGCCGATGGATATGGAGTGGGCCAAAGACGGCATCGACGGCAAGCTCTATATGGTCCAAGCCAGACCGGAGACGGTCCACAGCCAAGAAAAGCTCACGGAATTTGAGATCTATCGCCTGCTCGAAAAAGGCAAAGTGCTCCTTACCGGCCACGCCGTAGGCGAGAAGATCGGAGCCGGCAAGGTCAAGATAATGTTTAGTATGGCCGAAGCGGATAAATTTGAAGAAGGAGACGTGCTCGTCGCTCCCACAACAAGTCCGGACTGGGAGCCTGTGATGAAGAAAGCCAGCGCCATCGTCACCGAAACCGGCGGTCGGACCTGCCACGCGGCGATTGTGAGTCGAGAGCTTGGCAAGCCGGCAGTTGTAGGGGCCAAAAACGCCACCAAAGTCCTCCACGACAACCAGCAAGTAACCGTCAGCTGTGCCGAGGGGGAGATCGGTAAAGTGTATGAGGGTATCCTCAAGTATGAGGTGCAAAGAGTGGATGTCTCCAAGCTTCCCCGTCCAAAAACCAAAATCATGATGAACCTGGGTAATCCGGAGTTGGCTTTTAGTCTGGCCAAACTGCCGGTAGATGGGATCGGACTTGCCAGGATGGAGTTCATCATCAACAACTATATCAAGGCTCACCCCATGGCCATCAAACATCCAGAGCTTTTGAGCGAGACGGAAAAGGCTTTGATTGATGAGCTCAGTTTCCCATTTGATGGAGATGCGGAGGATTTTTTTATCAAAACCCTCAGCGAGGGGGTGGCTACGATAGCTAGCAGCGTCTATCCCAAAAAGTGTATCGTGAGAATGAGCGATTTTAAATCCAACGAATACGCCAATTTGCTAGGAGGCCGCCACTTCGAGCCTATAGAAGACAATCCGATGATCGGCTTTCGAGGGGCGGCGCGATATACCCATCCCCAGTATG
>JALWCE010000038.1 GCA_027036935.1 Nitratiruptor sp.
GCTTCCAAAAACGATAAATCTATCATAGCCTTTCCCAAGATACAAAACATCCAGTTCATCCAATTTATCAAAAAGCCTTTTAAGATCCTTTTGCAAATTTTTGATATCAAAGTCGCCAAATAAAAGCGCAAACTCCCTCTGCAGGCCTTGAGCTATATAAGAAGCCTGCACGATTTCAAGCTGTGTGGGATCGCAGGTGACGCCGCCGGGCAAAGCATAGGAGGAGTGGGGCCACTGGCCGCTGAATATGGCCAAAAGCTTGTTGATCTCTCGTATGATACGCTGTACTCTATCCATATCGAACGCAAGTCCCAATTTTACAAAAATCACGAGATAGAACCATTTGAGATGGTTTTGGATGATTTCACAAAATCTGGTGATCTCTCGAATCTTTTTGGCTTTTTGGGGAGGCTCGATGCCAGATACCTTTTCCAAAACCATAGCGGTGGCTATGAGATGGGCATGGCCGCATATACCGCATATTCGAGGATTGATCACCAAAGCGTCAAGCGCCGCGCGCCCTTTTATAATCTCCTCTATACCTCGGTAGTGAGGGAAACGGACATAGATATCTTTTACTTTACTATTTTCGCACTCCATATCCAAAAAGGCTTCCCCTTCGATCTTCTCTAAAAGCTCAACTCTCATCAATCAGTCTTTGGGTCAGTCTTTCGATATGAAAGCTTTTCGCCACGCCAGTCAGAGTCAAATAGGCTCTTTTGGGCACGCCAAGGGGCATAGTAGCCGGTATTCCCATATATGTTTTGGTTTTGAAAAGCTCTTTTTTGGGAAATTCTGGCTCGGTACAGCCAAAACAAGGAGTTCCCGTGCGTGTTTTGGAGTTTATCTCGTTCCAAAGGATTTTATTGCAGCTGCCATGGGTATAGGGAGCTTGACACCCTTGTTTGTAGTATAAACACCCCTCTTTCGTACCAAAACGCTGAGCGTCCACTTTCCATTCAAAATATTCGTTTCTACTACATCCGCTATGTACGGTGTAGGCAAAGAGCTCTTTGGGACGATGATAGGAGTCAAGATGAAATTTTGAAGCGGTGAGTCCAAAGGCTATCCACTCTGGATGTGCCGGACATCCGGGGATATTGATTGTCTTGGCTTGTAGAGCTTCATACCATCTACTCTTTTGCTCCCCTTGAAAAAGTGCGCCGCTTATATTTTTCTCATACTCTCTAAAGACTCCTCCATACACGGCGCAGCTGCCAACAGCCACCACTCTTTTTGCTCTTAAGGCCAACTCCAAAAAAAGCGATACAAGCTCATTTTGGCCTTTTGTCCATCCGTTTTTGAGTCCACCCTCCAATACCAAAATCTCAGGCTTTGCATCAAAGAGCTCATCCAAAGAGAGTTTGGAGGGCAAGATAGGGTGATAGAGCCACTCGAATTGATCATATAAAGTTTTAAAATTTGGCAGATTGAAAAAGGAGTGGCTGTTGCCGTTGCACGTAACTCCTTGCAGCCAAAGGATTTTAGGCTTCACTCTTTAAGGCCCTGTAGATATTTTGGGCTATATCCTCGATATAGTACTCTATCTCGTTTGGTAGCATCCCCTCTCCCATCAAAAAGACCATTCCCCCAAGATAGCCCATAAAAAGCCCAAAAGCACTGAAAAAATCTTGGTCCCTCAGCTCTCCGCTGCGAACTCCCTCTTCAAAAAAGATCATTATCTCCGTCACAAAAGGTCCCACACAGATCAACCCCTCGCAGCCGTTTTTGAAAACCTCTCTGTGGGAGAGATAGATACGTAGAAAATATTCGATAAGTTCTGGCCGCTCCTTGGCGGTATGAAAATAAAAATCGACAATTTTATAAATTTTCTCTTCGGCACCGATGGGTAAAAGATTGATACGGCGAATCTCTTCGCCTAAAATTTTGGAAATGTAGAGTATGAGCTCTTTGGCCAAGGCCTCTTTGGAGGTAAAATAGTTGTATAAATTGCCTACACTCATACCAAGCTCTCTTGCCAAATCCGCCATGGTCACCTCAAAAAAGCCCTCTTTGCTAAAGAGCTTCAAAGCCGTTTCCATGATCTGATGTTTTCTCCTCTTCTTTACCTCTTTTGCCACCATATCTCCTTATCAAGACACAATAGAGTGTTAGAGTGTTTTATTATAGCACCGATTCAAAAACAGCGAGGATAAAAAGAAGAAAAGAGCAAAAAACAAGTAGTAACAAAATCTTTTCCTGGCAAAGAGGTAAAAAATTTCAAGTGAAGAAGAGAATGTGGTGCGGCAGAGAGGACTCGAACCTCCACGGGATCAACTCCCACAAGGCCCTCAACCTTGCGCGTCTACCAGTTCCGCCACTGCCGCATTTTGAAGTTGTGAAAGTATAACAAAAAAGTGGCTCGAAGGCAAGACCTCCGAGCTATACATTATCCTAAAAAGGGATTGGCGTACAATGCGATCAAAGCAATAACAAGAGTATAGATAACTTGTGCTTCAATCATCGCAAGAGCGATAAACATCGTAGTCATAAGTTTTCCGCCAAGTCCGGGGTTTCGTGCAGTTCCAGCAATAGTAGCTGCAGCGGTATGTCCCATACCGATACCACCGCCAGCAGCAGCGATACCAAGACCGACACCAGCAGCAAGTACGCTGTACGCTTGAATCATACTCTCTCCATCACCTGCAAAGGCAAACCCTGCGAATGCCACCAACAAAAGCATCAACTTTTTCATAAAAACCTCCTAATAATTTTGCAAAGTCCGTTCGGCTTGCGTGTCCCTACTTGTCACTTTGCGATGAAATTGTACAAAAAAGGAGATTAAAAATTATTGAATGTATAAATACTTTTAGAAAACTTAGGAATCTATTGAAGATCTATTGAAGAGTTTTAAAAAGTTCAGGAAGATAAGAAGAGAGCCTATTCCAAGGATTAGGAAGTCTAAAAGGGGTACAATAGACGTACTCGTAATATTTCAAAAAGGGCCGATATTTTCCAAATTCTTTTACACTATGAAGCAGTAGAGCGTTTCTTTTGTCACTAAGAGGAGGAGAGGAGATGGAGGAGTTTTCACAAGTGACCACGATATCGGCCAAATCATATAAAAAATCGGCTTCGACTCCGGGATTAAAAATGCTCAAAGAGAAAGTACGGGCTATTGTTTGTGCAATGGCACGATAGTAGTTCAGATTTTGCTTGCTCGCATTTACTTCATCCACAAAAATCCCATCCACTCCAAAAGGTTTATAATATCGAACCCAAGCTTGAATACGTTGTTGTACCTCCTTTAAGGGGCGTTTGGCATAACTGGTATAGACATATCCCACCACTGAGATGTTCGCCTCGTGCAAACTTTTAATCATAGAAGCGAAATTATGTTGGGTTTTGTGAAAATTTCCATTATTGGGATTGATGATAACTATAACCGGCACATCGGCAAATCGTTTTTTATACGCAATAAGCCGTTGCACCTGTTTATCTTCTTCTTGAGGATAGTGATAAAAAGGGATCAAAATCCCTTTTTGTGCAAAAAGTGAAGTCATAAAACAAAAAAAAAGGAGAAATTTAGCCATTCTTCTTTTTGAGTACTTGACGCAACGCCAACTCGATCTTGTGTCCTCTTTGACTCAGTACTTCTACTTCTACCTCATCGCCCTCTTGTACCACATCCTCAACTCGCTCCACCCGTCCTCGAGAGAGTTTAGAGATATGGAGCAGTCCATCCACGCCACCGGGCAGTTCTACAAAAGCTCCAAAATTGGTGGTACGCTTTACTCTGCCTTTGAGGATCTCCCCTTCTTGAAACTGCACGGGTTTTGGTTCTGGTTTATTAGCAATCTCTTGGATAAAATCGCAAGCGGCTGTTACTTTTGGCTTGGATCTACCGGTTACGCGCACCTTACCTTTTTCCCTATCAATATCGATAGAAACCTCAAACTTCTCGATAATCTCTTTGATAGTCTTGCCCGCTTGGCCAATGATCTCGGCGATTTTGCTCGGATTGATGGTAATGGTATGGGTGGTGGGGAGATTCTCTTCGTTAATCTCGATCTCTTTCTCCGCTTCTTCCATGATAGAAAGAATATGAAGTCTCGCCTCTCTTGCTTGCATCAAAGCTTCTTTGAGAATCTCATGAGGCAAGCCTCCTAGCTTGATGTCCATCTGCATAGCCGTCACACCATCATGAGTCCCCGCCACTTTAAAATCCATATCCCCGTCATGATCTTCAAGACCGATGATATCTGTTAAAATGGCGTACTTCTCTTTTTCCAACACCAATCCCATAGCCACACCGGCCACCAAATCGGCAAGCTCGATATCGGCCGCTCGCATGGCCAAAGCTCCCCCGCACACCGTAGCCATAGAAGAAGATCCATTAGACTCCAATATCTCAGAAACCAAACGATAGGTCTTATCCTCAGGCACATCTACTACCGGCTCTAATGCTCGTCTGGCCAAATTGCCGTGACCAAGCTCCCGTCTGCCCGGCGCTCCAATGGGTTTAGCCTCTCCTACGCTAAAGGGCGGAAAATTGTAATGTACCATAAAATGCTCATATTGCGGCCCTTTGCCAGTAAGAAGCTCAAACATCTGTGCGTCGCTCTTTTCACCAATGGTACAGACCACAAGGGCTTGGGTCTCGCCTCTGGTAAAAAGACATGAGCCATGGGCAGATGGAAGCAAGTTTGTCTTGATTGTAATGGGACGCACATCCTTAAGCCCTCTACCATCGGCTCTGCGTCCTTTTTCTACAATCATCCTGCGCACAAGCATACGCTTGTACTGATCCACCACTTTGTAGATCAAATCGATATCCCATCCTTGTTCTATGGCCACCTCGTCTTGAGCGATCTTTTTGGCTATTTTTTTGAGCAGTTCGTTGCGTTCACTCTTGGCCAACGCTTGAATTGCTTGTTCTATCTCCTCTTTATACAACTCATCGATATATGTCCACAAATCCTTATCAATCTGCTCAGAGCGCAACTCTAGCTCTTTATGAAGCTTGGCTGCTTCTATGAAATACTTCTCATACTCTGCAGCAGCTACTTGGATCTGCTCTTTGCCTTTGGCGATGATTTCGGCGAGCTCCTCTTCCCTCATTGCATTGGGCTCTTTGATCATAATCACCTCTTCGGCAAGAGTAGGATCCATAAAAGGATCTACCGTAGTTGGGATCACTTCTGTTTTGTAGCTGCCAATTGCCGCCATCTCAATCATCAACAGCTCATCTTTTGTACCAGCCAAATACAAATCAAGAGTACTTTGGGCAAACTTGTCATAGGGTGGATTAAAGACTAACTCCCCATCGATTTTGGCCACTCTTAGACCTGCCACGGCTTTTCGCACAGGAATGTCACTTATAAAAAGAGCCGCGCTTGCCGCATCAAGGGCTAAGACTTGCAAATCACTAGATGGATCGGCACTAAGCACCATTACAGTAATTACTACCGGGTACATAAATCCTTTTGGGAAAAGGGGTCGTAAAGCTCTATCGATTACTCTAGCCGTCAAAGTCTCAAAATCTCCGGGCTTTTGCTCGCGCTTGACAAACCCCCCCGGAATTTTGCCCGCCGCATAACTCTTTTCGATATACTGAACCGTCAAAGGCAAAAAATCCTCTTCTACTGGCTCATCATCCATTACAACGGTCGCAAGCATCACCGTTTTACCGCTTTTAAGCCATACTGAGCCGTTAGCTTGTCTTGCTACTTCTCCTATCTCGTATATCTCATCTAAATTGTTCATCTCAAATTCAAATCGACATTTCATACTTTTCCTTTTAAAATCTAAATTTATGTATATATTCGTTGTAGGGAAACTGCTTCAAAATCTCTTCTTCACTAAAACTAAAGCGATAATTTTCTATATAAGTTTTTAAGATGTGGTATGCCCTGTTGAGTTCGGCCATCTTTTGGCTCTCCCCACCCCTATCTGGATGATACTTTTTAGAAAGCAGCCGATAACGCTCCTTGATCTCTTTCCACGAGACCATACTAGGAAGTCCCATAACTTCAAGAGCACCTTGGATTAAATCCACAGGATTTTGTTGGATCATTTGATAAACGATCCCGCTCCGCTGACGGTTCCTAAGAGATATTTCATATCTTGATCTACAAAGTTGAGTCCAAGACCAAAAATGAAATTCCTTGCTTTGGCGTTGAGGATATTGTCTGCTCCCACATACGCATCAAGATGTTTTAAAAAGCGGTGACGATAAAGAAGGGTAAGATGGGGTTTATCTCCTCGTACATCATTAACGGCATTAAAATCATAAAGATCCATACTCGCTTTGCCTTGATCATTGAAAAGATAGTAATCCAACCCCAATCCTCCCGTATTTTCTATCAAGCCCAAACGATATCGAAAATCGCCATATCGCTTGGCATATTCAGCGCTTACATAGTACTTGCTCTTTTGATGTTTTTTAGGAGGTATGAAATGGCCGTTGGCATCTTTTTTGCTGTAATCATCAGCCGAGACCACCTCTAGGATATAAGCTTTGTCGGGCACAGGCATATAACTGATGCCAAAACCACTTTTATTATAGGCGTCGTCACTCATATAATAACTTTTAAAGTTTACGCCAATTTGACTTTTACCGATGGAGGAGAGATACTTATCGAGCTTTTTAAACGAATCTCCCCCGCTGCTAAAAAATTTATCCGCCGATTTAATAGCGTGGCTAAGGGGTTGCTTGTTTTTCTTCAAAAGGTCTTGCAAATCATTTTCTAGTGAGGCAAATTTATCCATCAAGACGGGAAGCTTGCGTTTGATATCTTTGGAGCTATCCCGTAAGTATAAGGAGATCTCCTCCACTCGTTTAAGAATAGCGGGAAGTCTTTGGTTAAGAGTATCGGCGGTATGGCCAAATTTTTCACTCATCTTTCCAAACTTCTCCCCAGCCTCGCTCAATTTCTCTCCCATCTTTTTGATATTAAGAATACTCTCTTGTATATTTTTGCTGTTTTGCTTAAGCAGCTCTTTGATATTGGCGGTAATAGCTTGCAAATTCTCTATACTCTTTTTAAGATCCTCCCCACTACTGCCCGCAATCGATTTACGAAGCTCTTTGATAAAACCCTTAAACTCCTCAGCCGCTTCCGCTATAGTGGTACTCGTCTGATCAAAAGAGACAAAGCGCCGCTGTTTGGTCAAAACACCGCCAGCTTGTACATAATGAGGCGAGTGGCCCGGAATAATATCAAGATATCGGCTGCCAAGAAGACTTTCTTGTTTGAGCTCTACGACGGAATCCTCGGGAATTTTGACTCCTTGATAGATAAAGAGTTTTACTTTGACCTTGTCCCCTTGCAATCCCTTATCTTTAACAAAACCGACATCTACCCCCTTAATACGCACTTTGGCATTTTTTTCCAATCCGCTCGCATCATCCAAAAGGGCATAAATCTCATACCCTTTTTTGCCAATGTTGGAGAATTTATTGACTTGAGTACTGAGCAAAAAGAGTAAAGTTAAAGCTATCGCTACAAATAGACCGACTTTGGCTTCTGTTTTCATCGGTTAAAATATCCTTCGTTCTTGTGTCTTTCGGATGGACTGAGATATCCCACCCAAGGGATAGAGCTCTACACGGAAATATAAGGTGTTGTCTTGGTATGAATTGCTCCCCTCGCTCGTAAGCAGCGGGATCGTCTCTTTTTTAAAAGAGATCTCATAAGACCAACAAGACTTTCTCATCTGCCATCCTATACTCCAGTTTCGCGTTCTATCCCGCAAAAAATCATAATCTATTGTAGCAAATAGTTTATAGGTTTTGGATAAATTTTCACTCACATGCAAACGCAAAAAGTTTGAATCCTGCTCTCCTTGGACCCTATTCTTGTAAAAATGGGAAAGGAATAGATTATACCTTTGATTTTTATAAGCGGCGGTAGTGACTACGGAGGTGATCTCGCCTCTTTGATGGGAATAAAAAATATCGGAATTAAAAAGCCAGTGGGGATCTATACGAAATCCCAGCTCATTTTCGAGATCTCGCCATTTTTGATCAGCCTCATAAAAGATGGGCTGCGTAAGTCTATGATAAAAGATCTCTTGACCCTCGTCGTTATAAAAATACTCTTTGAGCGTGAGAGTAAGTTTTTTGGAGTTATCTTCGATATTGATAAAAGGAGCTCTGTCTCCTCCTTTTTTCTCAAAGCTTGGAATATTAAGAGTCGCGTCAAGATGGAGGGTGTGAAAAAAGTTTTGGTATCCCTTGACAAGATCGGTATATAATGAGAGCTCGTGCGTATTTTTGTAAAGATACTCATTATCCCAATGTTTATTAAGATGCTTATTGACAAAATTGTAGTCCGCATAATTGGCAAAAAGTTTTTCGCTGACGCAAAAGCCCAAAAAATCATCCAAAAGCATAGTATGAAAGCGTATGGGCAAAGAGAGCTGATACTCCAAAGCGTTCAGTCCTCTTTTTCTATAAAAATGGTTGACTCGCACATCTATGTCGTAGGAGAAGTGATTGTTTAAAAATGAGCGAGTATAGCGGTGATAGTGCAATGAAGGCAAAAGTTGCAGAGTATCGCTATTATCCTCTTTTCGGTTATCTTTGAAATATCGAGCGTACAGACCAAAATAGTCTCCTCCAAAATTGACAAAATAGTTGTACCTAGAAGTGACGATACTCTCTAATCCCTCTACCTCCTCGCTTTTTTGAAGATTGAAATAATCTACATCATTATAATTTTTAGAGTCCACATAGATGCCGTCTCGATCAAAAAAGAGTCCGCGCCTTTTGTAAAAGAGCTCCAAGCCGTAATGCTTATCGTTTTTAAGTTTTTTATTGGCCAAATAGCTCTTACGCTCCTTAAAAAATCCCGTAGTCAAAGAGCCTGAAGAGTTTGGCGAATCTACAAAACGAAAAGTTCCAAAAAGTCCGTAGCCCCGTTGAGTTCTAATCTGAGGATCAAGCTCTAAATCCCACCAGTTCGTAGGTGCGTAGAAAAATGGTTGAATGTAGATAAGACCCTCATTATCCGAAATTCCTATCTTTGGACGCAAAAGACCCGTTTGGCGCTCTTTAAAAGTGGAAAATCCAATATAAGGAAAGTAGAACAAGGGCGTATCTTTGATATAGACCTTCATATGATAGAGATCGATCCAGTGCTTTTGTTGATCCAATACAGCTCTATCAAAGAAAAATCTCCAATCAGGACACTCTACGCTACAGCTTGATATAAAAGAGTGCTGCAACTCTACCTTTTTTCTCTTTGCTTTTAGTTTGGTGCCGGCTACCCAAAGTTTAGAAGAGCTTTCATTGAAAAAAAAAGGACTGCTCAATAACTTATCAGTACGCAGATCCAAAAGAGCCGATTGACTCCAAGAGGAGTATTTCTTGCCCGCTACTATGAAGATATGACCAAAAAGGCGGATGATTCCTTTTTTTTGATCATATTGGACACGATCGGCTTGAATATAGTAGTCCTTATATTCAACAACCACCCTCTTGCGGGCTGTGATTGTATCAGGAGTTGCTTGTGCTTGGAGAGTGTAGATATGCAAAGGCAAAGAAGCCGCTGCCAGGTGGGAGGAGAGGAGAAAGGCCCCAAACCATATTTTACGATTCATTTACTTCAAGCGCTTGATAAGCGATATCGGATCGAAATTTCTTACCGGCAAAATGGACCTGACCGGCCAAAAAGTAGGCGTACTCCCTCGCTTCTTTAATCGTCTCCCCCACTCCCACGCAAACGAGGACTCGACCACCCGTAGCAAAAAGCTTACCCTCTATCAAACTAACTCCGGCAAAACAGATATGAGCATGCTTAGCCAAATCCTCGTGGACGATATCGTCGATGATTATCTCGCTAGGCTTACTTTTGCCATAAGGATAGTTTTGGCTTGCAAGCACTACGCCTACGGCATATTTGTCCTCAAATTCTACTTTTAAGTTTTTCAAATCTTTTATCGCAGCTTTATAGAAAAGCTCAGAAGCTGGAGTTTTGAGTAGAGGCATCAACACCTCGCATTCTGGATCGCCGAAGCGCACGTTGTACTCCAGCACGTATGGCTCTCCATCTACGATCATAAGACCAGCAAATAAAACGCCCTCAAAAGGAACCCCCTCTTTTGCCATTCCCGCAATAGTAGGGGCGATGATACGCTCCTCTATTTTTTGATAGAGCTTCTCATCAATCAATGGCGTAGGGGCGTACGCTCCCATACCTCCGGTATTTGGCCCTTTATTCCCGTCCAATAGCCTTTTATGATCTTGAGCCGCTGGGAGCATGATATACTCTTTGCCGTCACTAATGGCAAAAAGGCTCAGCTCATAGCCGTCTAAATACTCTTCTATAATGACTCGCTGACCCGCCGGCCCAAAAGCCTCGCCGCTGAGCATCCTAGCCGCCGCCTCTTTAGCCTCCTCTTTACTTTGGGCGATGATAACGCCTTTGCCAGCACATAATCCATCGGCTTTGACCACAATGGGAGGCTCCAGCTCATCGATAAACTCGCTCGCCTCATCCATAATCGAGGTTTCAATATACCGAGCTGTAGGAATAGCGTACTTTTTTAAAAAATTTTTCATATAAATTTTGGAACCCTCCAGCAAGGCAGCCTTTTGCGTCGGACCAAAAATAGTAAGACCCCTTGCGCGAAAGAGATCTACGATCCCCTCTACCAAAGGAGCTTCAGGTCCTACGATGGTAAGATCTATCCCTTTTTCTTGAACGAAATCGGCCAAAGCATCAAAATCGCCGGCCTCCACATTTTGGCCAAGCTGGAGAGTCGCTCCATTTCCGGGAGCAAAGTAGAGATTTTTGACTTTAGGGTCTTTTGCAAGCGCCAAACCTATCGCATACTCCCTACCGCCGCCGCCTACTACCAAAACATCCATAGATTTCCTTCGTCCAAAAGTACAAAAGCAGAGGGAAAAAGAGCCACTCTTCTCCCCTCTGCTTTGTATAGGGCCCAAGCGGGCGTTCACGCAATGCCATGGTCCCTAAGACCAAAATAAGAAGGAGCGAGTCTTGGATTAGGCGGCGGCTTCTCGCCGGGCGTCCCCGACTCAAACGAAGTCGCCGACACACACCGAGAGCTACTGGCCTCCTTCAATAGTGCGATTGTCGGACCCCCATACTGCGGGTAGCGCACCGCTCAGGCCTAAGTGCAATTATAACTCATTTTAACCAAAATTACAATTTTTTGGCCAATTCCACACACGCTTGTAGGCTTGGAGTCATAGGAATATAGGGTTGTATGAAAGAGGGTAAAACCTGAGCCGTTTTTTGCCCTATGGCAATCGCTTTATAGCTCTTATCCCATCCAAAACAGCCCAAAAAACACTCTACAATCGAGGGGGAAGAGAATATAATCACCGAACCTTTGGGCGGCTTTTTGAGCTTATAACACTCTTGACAAATCGTCTCATACAGTACCGCCTCATCGGCTCTTACCCCTTTTTTGCGAAGTAATTGGGCTATAGGAGTGGCCACTTTTTTGGGGCGTATCACAAGATAGCGTCCTTTTGGAGCGATTTGTACCGCCATCTGGACCAAATCTTTCCCATATCCATTGGCAACCCCCACCACTTCTCCCCCAAGCTTTTGGATATGTTTTGCAGTAGCCTCTCCTATGGCAAAAGCGGGCACTTTTTTCCACTCGTCCGTTATGCACTCAATCGCCTCTACGCCCCGTTTGGAGGTAAAAAGAAGATAATCATAGGATCTAGGATCAAAAGAAAGAGTAAAAAAGCGCTGAGTAATAAGAGGGAGGTTTTTGGCTCCCTCCACTTGAGCATCGGAGAGAATAAAGATCTCTCTTACTCCCACTCAATAGTCCCCGGCGGCTTGGAAGTAATATCGTACACTACCCTATTAATACCATCCACTTCGTTGATGATACGATTGGAGATATGCTCTAACAGATCATGGGGAATATGAGCAAAAGTAGCCGTCATTCCGTCGCTGCTTTCAACGATACGAAGCGCCACCGTATTTTCATACGTTCGTTTGTCCCCCATCACGCCCACACTTTTTACATTGAGTAGCACGGCAAA
>JALWCE010000039.1 GCA_027036935.1 Nitratiruptor sp.
TCCAAATATTGGACCAAAATGGCAAAAGGTACTTGAGCGTTACGGAGTACAAAGCGAGTTTTCATTGTACTATACGCCCAGACGGCTAGTTTTGTGGCATAAAAATTTTCCTATTAAACAGCCAACCACATACGAAGAGTTCTTTGGCGCTCCTTTGCATATCGCTTTTAAAGATGGCAAGCCTACTCCCGCTGCGCTTGGATTTGCCAAAAAATGCGGCGTAAGCGTCGAGGAGCTCTCCACTATCAAACGGGGAAAATCGGAAGTACTCTACTACAAAAAGGAGATTGAGGGAAAAGAGGCCAAAGAGATTATACCTCAGATGGTGCGGGAGTGGCTAAAATCTTTGGATTTTGGTAAATCAATGCGTTGGGGAAATATAAAAGAGGAGTTTATCCGACCCGTTCGCTGGGGAATTCTCGCTTTAGGGGATGATTTTATCCAAGCTCGGCTTTATGGCGTTACAACATCCAACTACACCTATGTGCACAGAAGCGTCTCCACCGATCCAGTTTGTATCGATGGGCCCAAAGAGTACTTCGATAGACTCAAAAGTGGTGGAGTGATCCTTTATCCTGATGCTAGATATGAAAAGATCGATACGGAGTTTGGCCAGATAGAGTCTAGTGGTGTAGCAATAGACAAGGATGAGGAGCTGCTGGCCGAGGTGGTGGCGATCACCGAGTTTCCCACAGCCCTCAAAGGAGGATTCGAGGAGCGCTTTTTGGAGCTGCCCCCTGAGGTGATAATTACAAGTATGAAAGAGCATCAGCGCTATTTCCCTATCTTCAAAGACGGCCAACTCCAAAATGCCTTTGTAGTCGTTTCTAACGCCTTTACAGATGATTTTAGCGTGATCGTCAAAGGAAACGAGCGGGTGCTTCGGGCTAGACTGAGCGACGCTCTTTTCTTTTGGCAAAACGATCTTAAAAGGGGGCTTGATTTTGAGGGGCTCAAAGAGGTGGTCTTTATGGACTCTTTGGGCTCGCTTTTTGATAAAGAGATGCGAGAGCTCAAGATTGCCCAGTATCTTTTAAAAAAGTATCAAAATCTCTTTAGTGAGCCGGGAGTAGTTAAAGCTTTGATGGAGCGAGCCGTAATGCTTAGCTACGCCGATTTATTAAGCGAAATGGTCTACGAGTTTACGGAGCTTCAAGGCGTTATGGGGTACTACTATGCCCTCAAACAAGGAGAGGATGAGCAAGTGGCGCTGGCTATTAAAGAGCAGTATCTGCCAAAAGGGGAGGAGAGCGAGCTGCCAAGCACGCTTTTTAGCGCTATCGTGGCCCTTTCTAAAAAGCTTGATACTTTGATGGCGCTTTTTAGTATCGGCAAGATCCCCACAGGCTCACGAGATCCCTTCGGTCTACGACGAGCGGCTAACGGGGTAATACGAATCGTTTTAGAATTTAGGTTCGATTTCGATCTTGGCCAAATCTTCGAGGATTTAAAAGGTGAGTACACGCCTTTCGATACCAAAAAGCTCGAAGAGTTCTTCATCGAGCGGCTCTATCAGTTCTATGATCTCAATCCTTCCATTGTCAAAGCGGTGGTGGAGAGCGGCGAGCGTAATCTGCTAGAGTTGGACAAAAAGATCAAAGCTTTGGCCCAAATCGTCCAAAGCAGTGACTTCAAAGAGGTCTTCACCACTTTCAAGCGTGTGGCCAATATCGTCAAGGATGTGGATATTTCCAAACCCACTCCTGTAGATGAGGCACTTTTTGAGAGCAAATATGAAAAGAGGCTGTGGGAGCGCTTTAGGGAGGTGAGCCAAAAAGAGTATACAAGTTACGAAGAGCAGCTCAACGCTCTTTTTGGTCTCAAGCACGATATCGATCTCTTTTTCGATCATGTCTTGGTCAATGCTGAAGATCAGAAGCTGCGAGTCAACAGGAAAAATCTCATCGCCTCGATCTATAAAGCGTTCAAAAAGATTGCCGATATCAAAGAGATCACCTTGTAGATGTACGATTTCATCATCGTCGGGACCGGCAGTGCCGGAGCCCATACTGCCTACTTTTTGGCCAAATATGGAGCCAAAGTGGCGGTGGTGGAGCAGTATGAGATAGGCGCCGGAGGGAGCGGGGCGGCGGGTGCTTTTATTTCGCCTCGTATTGGCAAAGGCGGCCCCATCCAGCGATGGACCAACGAAGCTTTCCGGTATTGCGTCGAATTTTATAAAAACTCTCCCCATTTTTATCCTACCGGTTTGCTACGATTGCCAAAGGATGGCGAGGATTTTTCACAAGTGGTGATGGATGTGGAGTACGAGCGAAAGGATGGGGGATTTTTCTTTCCTCAAGCGGGAGTCCTCAAAGCCAAGCCCCATCTTGAGGCTTTACTGAAAAATATTGACGTGATCTATACCAAGGCCTATCCTAAATTTGGTAAAGGCGTAGTTGAGGTGGCGGGACGAAAAGCAAAGCATCTGATACTGGCCACCGGAGCGTGGGATGAGCTGCTGGATGTGGCGTATCTGCGTATCGGCAAGACCAGTGGCGTGCGTTTCGATCTGCGAAGCGATCTGGCTTTGCCATATTCGATCCACAAAAAGGTTTCCATCTCGGCCAATTTGGACGGGATTGTCAGCATCGGGGCCACTCACCAGCGCCTGGATACTCCCTCCCGGCCCCAGCCGCTTTCTATGCTCTTTGAAGAGGCCAAAAAAATGGTGGGAGAGTTTCGTTACCGGATAGAGCAGATGTATTGTGGGGTACGCAGTAGTGTCAACGATCATCTGCCTATTGTGGGGGAGCTTGCCAGTGCATTGCCAAAGGTGAAAAATTTTAAACATTTTGATTTTGCTCAGATTCCAAAGCGAAATGTCTCCATTGTTGGGGGACTCGGTGGCAGGGGATTTGTCTTTGGCCCCTTTGTGGGCGATATGCTGGCTCGTCATCTTATCGATAACGAGCCGATACCAAAGGAGCTGGATGTGGATCGGTATGTAGTGCGATATCTAAAAAAAGGAAGAGTATGAGAGGAGTGGTGCTTTTGAACATGGGTGGGCCAAACAACCTAGACGAGGTGGAGCTTTTTTTGAAAAATATGTTCAACGATCCCAACATCTTGCCTATTAAAAACAAGCTCATGAGACGCTTCGTGGCCTATGCCATCACCACAGGGCGCAAAAAGGAGGCCAGGAGCAACTATGAGCGGCTGGGTGGCCAAAGTCCTCTGAATTTCTACACCGATAGAGTGATCCAAAAGCTACAAAAGTGTTTGCCAGATACTTTCGTCACCAAAGCGATGCGCTACACGCCCCCCTTTGCTAAAGATGCGATCAAGGAGCTGATGGCTCGAAACATCAAAGAGGTCTATTTGTTGCCTTTGTATCCACACTACTCTACTACCACGACCAAATCGAGTCTGGAAGATTTTTACAATACGGCTAAAGGATTAGGCTACCATGCGAGATTTCACGACATTGCCAACTTTTACCAAGAACCGCTTTTCAACCAAGCGATTACCCAGCAAATCGATGAGGCGATGGAGGGAAGAGATCCAAAGGAGTTTGATCTGATCTTTAGCGCCCACTCCTTGCCCCAAAGTATCGTCAAGCGAGGCGATCCTTATCCTTTTGAAGTACAAGAGCATATTGAGATACTTAAGACAATGATTGGCCACCGCTTCCGTGATGTCCATCTAGCCTACCAGTCTAAGCTTGGACCTGTAAAGTGGCTAGAGCCAAGCCTGGAGGAGAAGCTACAGAGCCTGCAAAACAAAAAGGTGCTAGTTTATCCCATCTCTTTTGTGTTGGATAACTCTGAGACTAAGTTTGAGCTGCATATAGAATACAAAGAGATTGCCAAGAAGTTGGGCTTTGAGGAGTATATTGTAGCCAGATGTCCAAACGATAGCGACATTTTTGTAGAAGCTTTGGCCAAAATATACCAAAGGATGTGAGATGACAGGCTATATCTACGATCCCATCTTTACACTGCATGGCAGCGACGAACATATAGAAAACCGCTTTCGGGTGGAGCGAATCCACGAGGTAGCACAGCATTTTCCACTGGTGCGATACCCTATCAAAAAAGCCAGCAAAGAGGAACTATCCTGGATCCACGATCCAAACTATGTGGAGTGGGTGGAACGAGCCTATGAGGAGGGATATCGCTTTATTCTCAACGAGGATACTTTGCTCACTCCAAGAAGCTTCGAAGTGGCCAGCTACGCCGCAGGCTCCACTATGCCCATCATCGACGCCTTTGCCAAAGGAGAGATCACAAACGCCTTTTTAAATATCCGCCCGCCGGGCCATCACGCCGAGCGAAAAATGGGACAAGGCTTTTGTATATTCAACAACATCGCCCTTATGGCCAGATATGCCCAGCATCGAGGTTTTAAAAAAGTATTGATCGTCGATTTTGATGTCCATCACGGCAACGGTACCCAAGATATTTTTTATACCGATGATACTGTTTGCTATTTTAGTACCCATGAAAAAAACAACTACCCTTATTTTACAGGTAGTGTGGAAGAGATTGGCGAGGGCAGGGGCAAGGGCTACAACATCAATCGCCCTTATGGGGACTACTGCACGGATGAGGAGCTGCTAAGGCTCTACGAAGATCTGCCGGGGTGGTTCGATTTTGATATTATGCTAGTGAGTGCTGGATACGATCTGATGAAAGAGGAAGCGATATCTACGGCACAAATCACATTTGAAGGCTTGAGGGCTTTGGTACACCATCTTTTGGAGTTTGCCGGGGATAAGCCTACTGCCTTTGTACTTGAGGGTGGGTACAACCTAAATAGTTTGGCCAAAAGTGTGGAGGTGACGCTAGAGGAGCTCAGCGGTGTATGATTGGCGTACTATCTATGAGATGGTGATCTCGCATAAAAGGGCTTTTATTTTGGTGCAAGTTTTGGCACTTTTGGCGACGATTGTAAGTATTCCCACACCTCTTTTAATGCCGCTGCTCGTAGATGAAGTATTGTTGCACAAGCCCGGTAGACTGATTGAGACGATTCAAGCGCTTTTTGGAGAGGGCACCCCTTTTTTTTATACGATGGTAGTGCTGGCCATTACCCTTTTTTTGCGAGGCGCATATGTGCTTTTTCAAGTGCTACAAGCCAAAACTTTCCAGCAAATATCCAAAGATATCACCTATGAGATACGCAAAAAGGTACTCAGCCATTTGCAAAAAGTCTCGATGGAGGAGTATGAGAGCCTTGGTAGCGGTAAAGTGGCTTCACGGCTTGTAACCGATATTGATACGATCGATAACTTTTTAAGCGCTAGTATCAGTAAGCTCCTTGTCTCTCTCCTCACGCTTGTGGGCGTTTGTATAGTGCTTTTGCTCATTCATTGGCAGCTGGCTCTTTTTATAATTTTTCTCAATCCTTTGGTGGTGCTCTTTTCGGCTAAGATGGCCAGAGGCGTGGCAAGACTTAAAAAAGAGCAAAATTGCCTGACAGAAGTCTTTCAAAACGCTTTAGTAGAAACTTTGGAAGTTTTTGAGCAAATAAGAGCCGCCAATAAAGAGGAGTATTTTTTGGCCAAGCTTTTGCGTCTCGCTCAAGAGCTCAAAGATCGCTCTATTGATTACGCCTACAAAAGCGATGCGGCGGCAAGAGTGAGCTTTTTGATCTTTGTAGCGGGTTTTGAAATTTTTCGAGCGGCCGGTATCGTCACCGTAGCCTACAGTGATCTGAGTATTGGACTTATGATGGCAATCTTTGGATATTTATGGTTTATGATGACCCCCATTCAAGAGATCATCAATATCCAATATGCCAAAAGAAGCGCCGATGTAGCTTTGCGGCGTATCAATGCATTACTACAGCTGCATCCAGAGCCTCGATTTCCCCACGAGGCCAATCCTTTTGAGGGGGATAGTGCTATTGAGATAGAAATAGACCACCTCACTTTTGCATATCCTACTAAGGAGCCGGTACTAAAAGATCTCAGTTTGATTATTCCAGCAGGTAAAATTAGTGCAATTGTGGGTGCTAGCGGAAGCGGAAAAACGACACTCGCACGTCTTCTTGTAGGCTTTTATGTCCCTCAAGAGGGGGATATCTTGTACAACAAGATATCGTATCGTCATATAGGATTGGATGTGATCCGAGAAAATGTGGCGTTAGTATTGCAAACGCCCGTACTTTTTAACGATACGATTTTATTTAATGTAACGCTGGGACGAAACTATCCCAAAGAGCGTGTCATTGAGGCTTTGAAAATGGCTCAAATTTATGATCTGGTAGAGCGTCTTCCAAAGGGGTTAGAAACAGTCGTAGGAAGAGGGGGTGTGCGCTTAAGCGGGGGGGAGCGTCAGCGTATCGCCATTGCTCGTATGATACTCCAAGATCCAAGTGTTGTAATTCTTGATGAATCTACTTCAGCTTTGGATATGGAGACAGAGCAGCTGCTCTTTTGCTCTTTAGAGAAATTTTTGAGTAAACGTACGACTATCCTCATCGCTCATCGTCCCAGTACGATTGAAAAGGCCGATATACTCTTTTTTCTCAAAGAGGGTAGACTCCAAGGAGAGATGCGTTTTGAGGAGTATAAAGAAAAATCAAGGCAAAATTTGTGTATACTATAAAAAATCTCTTAAAAGGATTGCTATGGAATTGCCAAAAAATATGGAAGAGCTCAAAGAGTATGTAGCCGAAAATTTCGCGAAACTAAGCGCTGAAGCGCAATTGGAATTGATCAAGACGTTGCATAAATTGCTAAGAAATGAAGAGATAGTCAAAAAAGAGCTAGAGCTTGAGCAGCAGCTGCTTGATGAGGAGAAAGCGACGAAAATTTGCGCTATCGATGATGAGGAGGCTGCGATCCAAGAGGCTATCTTGGAAGAGATTAGACGATACAATCACATCGATGTACATATGTTTAAAGACGCCAGCGACGATCCAAGGGATGAGGATGCCAAGTATGTGGATAAAACCCTTGATAAACCTATCAAAGATCCAAACGATCCTTTAGCCGAATATCTTGATGAGCTAGGGGAGCAGGAAAAGCCAGAGACGTGAGTCTTTGGCCATTTTAAGACTTTACATTCAATTTTGTTTTAAATTTTAGAGTTATGATTATGATTTATGAATGAGTGAAGCACTGAACCCTAAAGTAGAAAAATATTATTACTAATAAAATATTAGTATCGGAGCAAATGTTACAAAGTGGCGACCCCAGGGGGACTCGAACCCCCGTCACCGCCGTGAAAGGGCGGTGTCCTAACCGCTAGACGATGGGGCCGTCTTGATTAGTTTGTGTGAGTGAAATGATAACAAAAAATACTTAAAATATCTTTAGGATGCCTATGAAAACGATAAAGATATGTTTTATATTTCTTTTTAGCCTTATTCTTTTTGCTCAAGAGCAAAATGTAAGCGATACAAACATCTCTTTGCCCCAATACCGCTGGGTAGATCAAAGTGGCGAACCATCTTGGGAGCTACATCTTTTGCTTACAAAAATCGAAGAGGATAATACGCTTCTTTGTAAGGATCGACTCAACAAGGAGATAGATAAACTTAAAGAGGCGTTGGATAGCAAGCAAGAAGCCTGTGTGATTGAGCGATTGGCCAACAGCGTGGAGGAGAGTTACTGGCATATTTTAAATTGTGGCTGTTTTGCTCCTCAACAATTTTTAGAAAAAAATTTTCTCCCTCCACATAAATCTCCTATCAAAAAAGAGTTTGATTCACCCATTTTAGCAAGGCTTTACGGGGCACTGGAAAAATATGAGAGGCTTGCTCGGGAAGTGAAGGATTGGGAGCCGATTGAGTTAGAGGATATTGTATACCTCTTGCCCGGGAGCAGTAACGAAGCGGTGGGGAAAATACGTAAAAGATTGGCTTTGGAGGGGTTTTACCACTGCCATAAAGAGGAGGATCTTAATGCAAGTTTGTACGATAATGAGCTCGTCGAAGCGGTAAAGGATTTTCAGCGCCATCACGGATTAAAAGACGATGGAGTCGTAGGTCCTATGACTTTAGATGCGATGAATGAACCTTTGGAGCATAAGATAGCGAGGATAAAAATCAATATTGAGCGGGCCAGATGGTTTGTACAGCCGGACGATTTTTTTGTTTTTGTAGATATTCCGGGCTTTTTTATGCAAGTGTACGATCATGGTAGAGCGATTTTTGAATCCAAGGTGATTGTCGGCAGAAAGGAGCGCCCTACTCCGCAGATGCGCAATCTTATCTCTTATTGTGTACTCAATCCGTACTGGCATGCACCTAAGACCATTTTAAAAGAGGATATCATTCCAAGTCTTAAAAAAAGAGATTTTGGACATTTGAAAAAAGAGGGCGTTATCGTTTCTACCGATGCGTACGGCAAAGAGGTGGTTAAATTTGAGGATGTAGACTGGGAATATTTTGATGAGAAAAATATCCCTTTTACTTTTTTGCAAAAGCCAGGTCCCAACAATTTTTTGGGATACGTGAAGTTTATGTTCCCTAATCGATTTGATGTCTATTTGCACGATACCAACGCCCGTAATCTTTTTCGATACAGCTATCGGGCGCTAAGCTCTGGATGTGTGCGGGTCAAAAAGCCTATAGAGCTTTTGCATCTATTTTTAAATCGTCAAAAAGAGATAGATTATCGCGATATCTTGGATCGATTGTGGACACAGCGAACCCAAAGGATCCGTATTCGTCCAAATATTCCTGTCTATTTGCTCTATTTGAGCGTATGGATGGATGAGTGTGGCGAAGTCTATTTTTACCCAGATGTTTATGGCTTAGACAAAAAGATGCTTGCCTCCTTACGTCAATAAAATTGTGCTACAATAGATTCTTTATCTAAGGAGGTGCAATGGTACAAAGAAGAGAGTTCTTGCGATTTGGATTGATAATGGGCGTAGGGCTTTGTATGCCCGGCTCTTTATTGGGCAATGTGGGAGAAAAGACTCTATATCTGTATCATCTTCATACGCAAGAGTATATTCAAGCCACATTTTGGGCCGATGGAGAGTATATAGATGAAGAGATTGAAAATTTAAAATATTTTTTACGAGATTATAGAAATGATCAGATTCATAGGATCGATGTGGCTTTATTGGAGTATCTGTACGATCTTCAATCGCTATTTGATGCAAGAGAGATTCACATTATTAGTGGATTTCGCTCCAAATATACCAATAACTATCTGCGGCATCATACAAAGGGTGTAGCAAAAAATAGTTACCACACAAAAGGTAGAGCCGTCGATATCAGGATACCCGAAGTATCTCTTGCTACGCTCAAGTACGCCGCGTTGTCTTTGCAAAGAGGAGGGGTGGGATATTATCCTCGTTCGGATTTTTTGCATATTGATACGGGCGCTCCAAGATACTGGAGATTTCCTAAATAATGATGGATATCGTTTTATATATTCACCTTTTGGCGGCGACGGTGTGGATTGGAGGAAGTGTCTTTTTATTCGCTCTTGGAGTATTTTTACGAGATAAAGAGGCGCAAAAAAGAGTCTATTTTCATGTGGGACCGATCTATGGCTATGTGGAGAGTGTTTGGCTGACGATTTTGATTATTTCTGGGCTTTGGATGTTCTTCCATCTGGGGCTTGATCGAATTTTTACCGAGGGCCATCCCCAAAGTATCGTTTACATTCTAAAAATCAAGCTCTCTTTGGTGGCTTTGATCGCCGTTGCCACCGTGGTCCATATGTATATCGCCTTTAAAACAAATGGCAAAGAGCGCACGCCTATGCAAAAACTGCTCTCAAGAGGGAGCAGTATGGCTATATTTTTGCTCAACCTCTTGATTTTGTGGTTTGCGATGCAGCTGAGGAATTTTTTGTAGGGCTAGCGCCCTACGCCGATTTGATGGTACTCAAATCCCATCTCCTCGAGCCGCTCTTTGTTGTATTGATTGCGGCCGTCAAAGATAATGGGTGAGGCCAGACGCTTTTTCATCTCATAGAAGTCTGGGCTTCGAAACTCTTTCCACTCCGTCACTAAAATCATGGCGTCGCTGCCGTTGAGAGTGTCGTATTTGTTGTCGAAGTATTCGATATTGTCGTTATCTTTGAGCCAGTAGTTTTTTGCCTCTTCCATCGCTTTTGGGTCGTAGGCTTTGATTTTGGCTCCTCGTTTAGTGAGCTCTTGGACAATGGTGATAGAGGGGGCCTCTCGCATATCGTCGGTCTCTGGTTTGAAGC
This sequence comes from Nitratiruptor sp., assembly GCA_027036935.1. Taxonomy (GTDB): domain Bacteria; phylum Campylobacterota; class Campylobacteria; order Campylobacterales; family Nitratiruptoraceae; genus Nitratiruptor. The sequence goes on from JALWCE010000039.1 coordinate 10,127, forward strand.
TAAGACCCCATAGAGCGAAGGTCTTACCGCTCACATCTCCATCAAATCTGGAGAGGATTTTATTCAAAAAGTATTCTCGTTGCTCCTTGTTCACCTCTTCGACGGCTTTGACTATCTTGGGCTCCACGCCTGCGTCCTTGGCGATCTTTTCAAGTGCTTTTACATCCTTTGGGAAGCAGCTGCCCCCATAACCAACTCCAGGATAGATGAAGCTATAGCCTATACGTTTGTCGCTGCCTATGCCCACTCGTACCTTGTTGATATCGGCTCCTACGGCCTCGGCTATTTTGGCCATCTCGTTCATGAAGCTGATCTTGGTGGCTAGCATTGCGTTGGCCGCATATTTGGTCAGCTCCGCACTTTTGATATCCATCCCGATAAAACGCTGGTGGCTTCTAGTAAACGGGGCGTAGAGCTCTTTGAGCTTTTCCATACTTTTGGGATCGTCCGCTCCGATGACCACACGATCTGGCTTTAAAAAGTCGTTGACGGCATCTCCCTCTTTGAGAAATTCGGGATTACTCACCACATCGAAGTTCATCAGCTCCTCATACTTTTCTTGGGAGATTTGGCCACTCTCTAGCCTCTTTTTGAGCTCCTTTTGGATCGTTTGGTGCACCTTGTCCGCAGTGCCCACGGGGACGGTGGATTTGTCCACTACGATGAGCGGATGGGTCATATACTGGCCGATCTTCTTGGCCACTGCCAGCACATATTGCAAATCAGCGCTCCCGTCCTCTCCTTGGGGAGTTCCTACGGCGATGAAGAGGATCTCGCTTTTTTTGAGTGCCTCTTTGATATCGGTGGTGAAGTGGAGTGTACCTATCTTGAAGTTTTCCTTGACGATCTCTTCGAGTCCCGGCTCGTAGATAGGGATGATGCCTTGTTTTAGTTTTTCAATCTTTTCTTCATCGATATCGACACAGATGACGTTGTTGCCCATCTGGGCCATACATGCCCCTGTGACGAGACCCACATATCCCGTTCCAACTATTGCTAAATTCACGGATAATTCCTTGTTTTTTGTGTGATTATATAAAAAAGGAGATTAAAGTTTTATTGGAGTTTTAGTAGATGACCAATCGGTTTTATCCTCACAATGTTTGGTGGGCCCGGCAGGACTCGAACCTGCGACCAACCGGTTATGAGCCGGTTGCTCTAACCAACTGAGCTACGGGCCCGTAGCGGTTATGTATGCGTCGAATTATACAAAAATCTATATCTAAAAGCAAGCAGATGCTCAAGTAGGCCAAATAAGATCATAAAATTGACAAAACTGCTGCCGCCATGACTAAAAAGAGGCAAAGGCACCCCCACTACGGGAGCTAGACCTATAGTCATAGCCATATTGACGCTCATATAAGTAAAGATAAGCAAAGCTATGCCTACGGCTACGACTTGGGTGAAGTAGTCCCCTTTGAGCTTAAAATAAATTCCGAACAGATGTAAAATCAACGCCGCATAGAGACTTACCAAAATAACCGCCCCTACAAATCCAAAACGCTCGATATAATAGGCAAAAATAAAATCACTAGTAGCGATGGGGAGAAATTTGAGTTTTGTTTGCGTAGCCTCCTCTTTTGGTTTACCCCACATGCCTCCAGAGCCTATGGCAATGATGGATTGCTGGACGTGATAACTTGGTTTTTCACTCAAAAAGTCTCCTATTCGTTTTTTTTGATAATCGTGTAAAAGATATTTGTATGCCAAAGGAGCCAAAAAAGCTATCAGCAAAGCAAGAGTGGCCCATATTTTCCAATTGACCCCAACGACAAAGAGCACGCCATACC
>JALWCE010000040.1 GCA_027036935.1 Nitratiruptor sp.
CGGCACACACCCGGCTTGTACCATTTGCGCTCCAGCATCATTTTCGCCCCTATCATCGCCGGCACGCCTGTAGTATAGCTCACGCACTGGCTGAAGACCTCTTTATAAGCCTCTTGGTGGTCGCAAATATTGTAGATGTAGATTTTGCGCCGTTTGCCATCCTTGATCCCTTCGCATACCACGCCGATATTGGTCTTGCCTTTTGTGCGTGCTCCTAGGCTCGCGGGATCTGGTAGCAAGGCTTTGACCACGTGCAAGGGCACTACTTTGCAGCCATCCACTTCGATTGGATCGATGCGGGTGAGGCCGATATTGTCCAAGACTTTAAGATGAGTGAGGTAGCTTTGGCTAAATGTCATCCAAAAGCGGATCCGCTTGAGCCCTTTGATATGTTTGACCAGCGATTCCTCCTCTTCGTGGTAGAGCAAGTAGCTGTCTTTAGGACCAATTTCTGGGTAGTCCCACACCATCTTGATCTCCATAGGCTCCGTCTCGATCCATTTGCCCTCTTCCCAGTAGCGACCCTTGGAGTTGACCTCGCGAATATTGATCTCGGGGTTGAAATTGGTAGCGAAAGGATAGCCGTGATCCCCGGCGTTGCAGTCGAGGATATCGATATACTCAATGGTGTCAAAATAATGCTTTTGAGCGTAGGCTACAAAGACGTTGGTCACTCCAGGATCGAAACCACTGCCAAGCAGCCCCATGATTCCTCGCTCTTTGAAAGGCTCGTCCAGCGCCCATTGGGGTCCATACTCGAACTTCGCCGTATCGGGATGTTCGTAGTTGGCCGTATCGAGATAGTCTACCTTGGTCTCCATACAAGCCTCCATGATGGAGAGGTCTTGGTAAGGCAGAGCTACGTTGATGACAAGATCGGGTTTGACCAGATGGATGAGGTCGATCAGCTCGTTAACATTGTCGGCGTCCACTCTAGCCACATCGATGTCACAATTCCATTTTTGCTTGATCTCGTCACGGATCTCTTCACATTTGCTCAAAGTTCGGCTTGCAAGTGTGATGTGCTGGAAAGTATCGGGATTGAGAGCGCATTTGTGCGCCACCACGCGACCCACACCGCCCGCTCCTATGATGAGGACTTTTCCCATAGCGATCCTTTTTTCATTTGATTATAGCAAAGCTACACATAAATATCGATATGACCTTTTTTGTTTTTGTTACGCCGTTTTTTGTACTCTTGCATACGCTTTTTTTTACGGCGCTGCTGTTTCCATATTTTGACGATGGGATGAGGCTCTATCGGTTTTAAAGGCATAGAGCTTTGAAGAGTCAAATCATCAAGCATAAGAACTCCTTTTGTTAGATTATAACAAGTTTTAATGTTGTGATCGGAGTTTTTGTATACCGAGCAAAGGTCGCCTCGTAAGATCTGGAAAATAGCCAGGTTTACCTCTGCCCCCGTTGCTGTGACAGCCTACACAGTTGCCATAAAAGAGTACCTTCCCCTCTTGCACCCACTCAGGATGGGAAGGCTCGAGGCCTTGGAGAGTGGTAAGGTAGGCCGCTATCTTTTTGGCCTCTTGGGTAGAGACGGTGTGGGCTGGCATGGGGCCGCTAGGGTAGTGAAAGATATTTGAGCCCTTTTGGATCACTTCAAAGATATACTCCTCTACGCAGTTGGCACATTTGAGGGAGAGGGAATGGGAGCTGTGTGAAGCGGCTGGCTGTGTAGGGGCGGTGGATTTGGGTTTGGCCAAATAGGCTATGACAAAAAGCGCAATGGGAAGTAGAAGCAACCAGATCTTTTTCATCTTTTCTTCCTTTGCTACTTTGGTAGTATATCTTGTAACAAAATAATCTTATAATAACAAGAAAAAAGGAGAGAGAATGGAAATGATCAATGTGGTATGTCCAAATTGCCTGAGCGTCAATAGACTGCCTAAAAAGGATCACTACAATAAGGCTAATTGTGGAAAGTGTGGTTACGATCTACTCGATACCCATCCAGTAGAGCTCAATCCTAGTAATTTTGAAGTGATGATTACCAAAAACGATATTCCGGTCGTAGTGGACTTTTGGGCTCCTTGGTGTGGTCCGTGTCGGATGATGGCACCAAATTTTGAAGCGGCTGCAAGAGAGTTTCCTCTTAAAGCCAGATTTGCCAAACTCAATACAGAAGAGTATCCACAGCTCGCTCAGCCTTTTGGGATACGAGGAATCCCTACAATGATCGCTTTTTTACATGGAAGAGAGCTCGATAGAGTTTCAGGAGCTTTATCCGCACCTCAGATTGTGCAGTGGGTAAGCCGATTTGCTAGATAATTTTTGCGGCCTTAAGGCCGCAAAAGATTACTGTTTGGAGATGTAGTCTGCCAACGCTTCGATATCCGCGTCGCTCAGAGCCGCCACTTGTGCCTTCATCAAAGCACCCATACCATAGACGTTTCGAGTGCCAGCTTTGTAGCCTTTGAGCGCTTCTACAATTTTATCTTTTGGCCAACCTTTGATTACGGCAGATTTGCCAAGGGCTTTCTTTTCACCATGAGCGCCATGGCATCCGGCACATTTTTTGAAAAGTGTAGCTCCATCAGCCGCCATCAATGTTACCGCAGTCGCAGCTGCAAGTGTCAAGACTGCTAATTTTTTCATTTTTCCCTCCTTTTAAGATTTGTTAACAGCTAGGTACGTTACCGCTGTCGCTTGCATACTCGTATGCAAAGTCATAGACATGTTTGAGCTGGCTTGGTTTGAGATACCCTTTTTTGTATTTAGGGCAGAGTTTTTGGATCTCGTCCTCAAACTTTCCAGCCTCTTCAATCTCTTCCCACTCATCTTGGGTATGCTTAGCGGCAAATTTCGCACCATTGAAACCACACACCTTTTTAAGTTTCTTTTGGTAGATCTTTTGTCCTTTGTTTGCATCCGCAAAAGCCGCAGTGCTCACAAAGCTCAGACCCAAAAGAGCTGTTAATACAATTGTTGCGATCTTTTTCATCTCGCCTCCTTTGATGTTTTTGTATTCAAATTATAAAATCTTATTGTGAATAGATTGTGAGTCAAAAAAATTTATGTGGTACTGCTTACCGTCAATGTAGTATAATTACACAAAAATCTAGAGGTGGCGATGCGACAACTAATCACTGCTATCAAAGATGAAGTCAAAAAGATCGTCGTCGGCCAAGAGCGAATGGTGGATGGGCTGATCGTAGGGCTTTTATGCGAGGGGCATATCCTTTTAGAAGGGGTGCCGGGGCTTGCGAAGACCACCACGGTCAACGCCTTGTCCAAGACGCTGGGTCTTGATTTTAAAAGGGTGCAGTTCACTCCCGATCTGCTTCCTAGCGACATCATAGGCACCGAGATCTACGATCCGGCCAAAAACGAGTTCAAGATCAAACGAGGACCGGTCTTTACCAATTTGCTGCTGGCCGATGAGATCAACCGAGCCCCTGCCAAAGTGCAATCGGCACTGTTAGAAGTGATGCAAGAGCGCCAAGTCACTATCGGAGACGAGACTTTTATAATAGAAAAGCCTTTTTTGGTGATGGCTACCCAAAACCCTGTGGAGCAAGAGGGGGCGTACAATCTGCCAGAAGCCCAGCTTGACCGCTTTATGATGAAGATCGTGGTGGGTTACAATACCAAAGAAGAGGAGCTTGAGATCGCTAGGCGTGTGGCCAACAACGCTTTTGGCAAGATCGAGCAAGTAGCCGGCAAAGAGGAGCTAGAAAAGCTCCAAGAAGAGGTGCGCTCCATTCATATGGACCCCCAG
>JALWCE010000041.1 GCA_027036935.1 Nitratiruptor sp.
ATTTAGCCAGATGCTTTTGAGGCTTCAAGACTTTTGGGCCGAGCAAGGATGTACCATTTTGCAACCCTACGACTTTCCAAGTGGCGCGGGCACTTTTCATCCGGCCACCTTTTTAAAATCTCTCGAGCCAAATCCTTGGGCTACGGCCTACGTGGCTCCAAGCCGTCGTCCCACTGACGGCAGATATGGCCAAAACCCAAATCGTTTGGGCGCCTACTATCAGTTTCAAGTCCTCATCAAGCCAAGTCCGGATAATATCCAAGAGCTCTATTTGCAAAGTCTAGAGGCTCTTGGGCTTGATTGGCGCAAGCATGATGTGCGTTTTGTGGAGGATAACTGGGAGAGTCCCACGCTTGGTGCTTGGGGACTTGGCTGGGAGGTCTGGCTCGATGGGATGGAGGTGACCCAGTTTACCTATTTTCAGCAAGTTGGAGGGTTTGAGTGTGATCCGGTGGCCGTGGAGATCACTTATGGGACCGAGCGGCTGGCGATGTATCTCCAAGGTGTAGAGAGCGTCTTTGATATCCTTTGGAGCGAGGGGGTCATCTATGGGGATGTGCACAAACGAAGCGAGTTTGAGTATAGCCGCTACAATTTCGAGGTAGCCGATACGAAGATGCTCTTTGAGTGGTTCGAGGAGGCCAGAGGGGAGTGCAAGCGCTGCTTGGATGAAAAGCTCCCGCTACCGGCATACGACTACTGCTTGCTGGCCAGCCATATTTTCAATACTTTGGATGCGAGAAAAGCGATTAGCGTCACCGAGCGCCAAAACTTCATCCTCAAAGTAAGAGAGTTGGCCAAAGGGTGTGCCGAGGTCTATAAAGAGTCTTTGGAGCAGCCAGGTGCGGCTTAAAGAGATCTATACCCTACTTGATCGTATATCGCCTTTTGAGCTGCAAGAGAGCTGGGACAACTCTGGATTGCAAGTGGGGGACTGGGAGCAAGAGATCGAAAATATCTATCTTTGCATCGATGTGGACGAGGAGCTTATAGACTCTTTGCCGCCACGCTCGCTTTTGGTGACGCACCACCCTTTGATCTTTGGCAAGCTTCGCTCGATCGAGTATCACGGCTACCCCTCCAAACTGCTAGTACCAATGATCAAAAAGGATATCGCCCATATCGCCATGCATACCAATTTCGACAAGACCCATCTGGGGCGATACGTGGCTAAAAACGTGCTTGGCGTGGAGCCAAAGTGTGAGGAGTTTGTCTGCTATTTTGAAAAGGAGGGGAGTTTTGAGGAGCTATTGGAGTGGGCCAAAGAGCGTTTTGGGCTTGTTTGTCCCAGATATGTCCCCACTACGAAACAGATCAAAAGAGTGGCAATGGTCACAGGCAGCGGCGGCAGCCTCATGGATAGGATCGATGCCGATCTCTTTTTGACGGGAGATCTGAAGTATCATGACGCGATGAAAGCCAAAGTCTTGGGTCTTGGAGTGATCGATATCGGCCATTTCGAGAGTGAGCGATTTTTTAGCGATGCGTTACAAGAGCAATTGAAAAAAGAGTCAATTAAGGCTATAATTGCGACGATAAAAAACCCGCTAAAGGCCCAATAACATGAAACAATATATCCAGCAGTTGGTGGAACTCTCCAAGATAGACAAACAAATAGATGATTTTGGTCCCAAAATAGAAGAGGTTAAAAGCAGGCTTCAAAAAGTAGAGGAGGAGAAAAAGGCCCTTGAAGAGGCGATTGCCAAGATCGATGAAGAGGTGCAAGAGTGCGAACTTAAAAAGCGCAAAAATGAGCTCCATCTTCAAGAGCTGAGTGAAAAGCTATCAGAGCTGGAGAAAAAGAGTTCTCAGGTGAAAACGGAAAAGGAGCTTAAGGCCATTCGCCTTGAAGAGGATATCGCCAAAGAACAGATCAATTTTGCTCATGACGAAATAGCTAGGCTCGAAAAGATTTGTGAGAATAAACAAGCAGAAAAAGAGGCGCTTGAAGCGGAGTTGGGTAGTGTTGAAGAGCGGCTAAAAGAGGTAAAAAAGGAAGTAGAGGTTCAGCTAGCCAAATTGGAAAAGAAGCGAGAAGAGCTTTTTAAACAAAAGAGCGAGCTTGTGGCAAAAATTCCACAGCAAATCCTAGCCTTTTATGAAAAAATCCGCAGATGGGCGGGTAATACCGCCGTCGTGCCGGTCAAACAGCAGGCCTGTATGGGATGCTTTTTGAAAATCAACGACAAAACCTACGCCAATGTGATCAAAGGCGAAGAGATTACCACATGTCCCCACTGTGGACGAATTCTCTATATCGAAGAAGAGGATGCCCAGTAATTAGATGTTTCCTTACCTCTATACGGCTCTGCTCGTAGCGGCCTTTGGCCTTTTGTGGCCTGTGGCGCTGCTGATGAGTTTTTTGCCCAAATACCGCCGCTCCATTCCTGCTCGCTTTTTTCTTTACAAAAATCCGCCTTTTAAAGATATCGACATCCATTTTCATAGCTGCTCTTTAGGTGAGACCAAGGCCTTAGCTCCATTGGTGGAGCGGTTTGAGCGCAAAGGGATCAGTGTCATCACCCAAACTGGTTACGAAGCAGCCAAAGCCTATAAAGGGGCTCAAGTGCGATATCTGCCCTTCGAGCCTTGGCTTTGGTGGTGGCTACGGCCGGTGAAGGCGTTGGTGGTGATGGAGGCGGAGCTTTGGTATCTGCTCTTTTTTTTGGCCAAAAAAAGAGGAGCCGCCACTTTTTTGGTCAATGCGAGGATATCCGAACCCAGCTTTCCAAAATATCGCCGCTTTGCCTGGCTATATAAAAAGATTTTTGCCAACATCGACTATGTTTACGCCCAAAGTGAAGAGGATAAAAGAAGACTGGAAGCTTTGGGAGCCAAGAACGTGGAGGTGACAGGCAACATCAAGCTCCTCGCTCGTCCCATGGTGACCAAACACTACACCAAAACCCGGCCCCTCATCGTGGCAGCCAGCACCCACGATCCAGAAGAGGAGATCATCGCAACCGATTGGGTGATGAGACAGATGGGCAAGAGTATCTTGGTCGTCGTCCCACGCCACCCCGAGCGTTTCGAGGAGGTGGATGAGCTGCTGCGTCATATCGCCAAACGGGAGGGTCTGCGCTACCATCGATTGAGCCAAAAAGAGGATCTTGATGCAGATATCGTACTGGTAGATCGTATGGGTGAGCTGGTCAATCTCTATGCCATCGCCGATCTGGTAATCCTTGGAGGAAGCTTCGTCGAAGGTATTGGTGGCCACAATCCCATCGAGGCTGCCTATTTTGGTGTGCCGATCATCAGCGGGCCATACTATCACAACCAAGAGCAGACCTATAGGTATGTAGAGGGGATAGAAGTGGTGGATGCCAACGATTTGCAAGAGGCGTTGGCGGCTCCTTGGAAAAAAACCAGTATCGTTGGAGAGGTCTCTTTAGAGCCTATAATCAAAAGGATCGAAGATGTGGTACGAAATGGATGAGGAGTGGGTGATCCTTTCTATCAAAGCCCAGCCCGGATCGAGTAAAAACAGATTTGCACAGATCCTAGACGATGCCCTCAAAGTCAATATCAAAGCTCTGGCAGTGGAGGGGGCGGCGAACAAAGAGCTGGTGAAGTTTTTGGCCAAAAGCTTCAAAGTATCCAAAAGTTCGGTAGAGTTTGTAAGCGGCGAGACGAGCAAAAAGAAACGTATCCGTCTGCCTAGAAATGACAAGATAGAGCAATTTATAAAGGAAATGAATGAAGGACAAGGCATATAAGGTCCTGGCTC
>JALWCE010000042.1 GCA_027036935.1 Nitratiruptor sp.
GCGCACCTCGGCTTTTCTCCCGCTCCATTTGCACTCATCCATCCTATACTCTACCACCGGCTTGGGTATCCCGCAATAAAAAAGATTGCTTTTGGGCACAATGGCATATCTCCTATCACCCGCTCTTTTCCAATAGAGCTGATAGCTATCTGCTCCTCCCCACTCTTGATGGCGAAATTTGAGTTTATGGTATCCCTTGCCTAAAAGGAAGCTTTTGTGATGATCTGTCCCATCAGCCCCGTGCCCCCCATACCATCCAAGATACTTTCCATCTATGATCACCTCTACCGCATCATCCCCATTGACCGCAAAAGAGTAGGATCCATCCTTTGGAACATAGAGATAGCCCTCAAAGATGCTCATATATCTCTCGTCCGGATTTTGCTCAAAAGGGTTGTTGTCTCTGCCCACCGTATCGATCCTATCCACCACCCCGCTGCCGTACATTCGCTCCTTTTTGGCATACTCACTCTCTAAGCGCTCAAACTCCTCATGATTGTTTGGATAGTGCCGCCTATACCCATTTATATCGTAGGTGCTCAAAATCAATCCGTTTGTAAGGTTACATGTTGGAGTCGCTGTACTTGCATATATAAGCAATATGGAAGAAAATAGAAAAAAGAGTACCCTTTTCACACCATTGCCTTGGCACTCACACTTACCGCCGCTGTTTCACTACGCAATATCATCGGTGTATCAAGCCCTTTGACTTGAGTAAATCGCTCCCGCTCTTTTGGCGTCATTCCACCCTCTGGACCTATGAGCGCTCTTTGTATCCTATCGCTACAAGAAAGCAGATCCTCACTAAAATCTATCAAAACGATATCTGTATATTTTTCTAAAGCCTCCTTTAGATCTTGTACAATTTCTAGTTCCAAGAGTCTGCTTCTACCGCACTGCTGACTAGAATTAATAACTATTTTTTGAAATTTATCAAAATTGAGACGAAAATTTTTTTGGCTTCTAGCACAATAGACAAAACTGATTTTACCTACCCCCAATTCATTAAGCATAGGTAGCGTTTTTTCGATCGTCTTGGGATCGACTACACACCATAATAGGTGGAAAAATTTTTTGGGCACCACCTCCTTATACTCTTTTCCTACCAATATAAGTGTAGCCTTACGTCTATCCACCGCATCAATACGATAAAAATAGAGATAGCCGTCTTCCATATTGCGAAAGGCGATCACTTCGCCTTTTTTATGACGGCGTACTTTGAAAATATAATTATAGATTTCACTCTGTACTACAAGGATATCTTGACCACTTTGTGGATGGTAGACAAACTGCATAAAAATCCTCGCTTCATACTAAAACCGCTATGAGAAAAACAACGATTTCGGCCAATATCTCAGCTCCATAAACCTTTGCCACCCAACTTTTATAAAGCCTTTGCTCCTCTATCGCATCGCTTCTAATAGGTTTTCTTTTTCTATTGATAAGTATTTGATGTACGAGCACTCCGGTGATAACAAAAATCATCAACACTACAGAAGGACTCCATACCTGAAATTTCAATACGCTCAACATCAAAAGTCCGGTAAAAAGCACGATACCCAACAAAATATTTTGAACCAATAGCAAATTGCCAAGCTTTTTATAAAAACGGATAAAATCTGGCTCTTTATAGATAGCAAAATAGGCGACTTGCGAAAGTATTAAAAGCACTACAAAAAGGGTATGAGTATGTTTAGCTGCTATAAAAAGCGTATCCAAGCGGGCTCCTTTTATCAAAAAATGACCGTCAAACCACCTCTTTTAGGAGGTGGATAAAGGGTCTTCAGGCGTAGCCTGATTTTGATTTTTGACATAATATCGAATATTAGTTATTATAATCAATTAATATACCATGTGAATTGAAGTAATGAGAAGAGCGGTAAAAATCAGACTCTATCCGAATAAGACTCAACAAGAATTTCTACAAAAGCACTTTGGAGCTATCAGATATATCTACAACCGCTTTTTGGCTTTGAAAAAGTATAGCTATCAAAAGTTTGGAGCGAATATAAGCGCCGACAGGCTTATCAAACGATTGCCAATCCTCAAAAAACGCCACGAATGGCTTAAAGAGATAGACTCCCAAGCTTTGCAGCAATCCATCAGACACCTTGACGAAGCATTTAAGCACTTTTTTAGAAGAGTAAAAAACGGCAAGACTCCCGGCTTTCCGAAATGCAAATCCAAAAAGCATGGTAAGCAAAACTTTGCTTATCCTCAAAGAGTAAAGATCCAAGGCAAAAAGATATATCTGCCAAAAATCGGCTGGATCAAAGCAAAAGGACTCAGAGATGACTTAGTTGGCAAAATCAAAACGGATGAAATCTTTTTTTTGAGCTGCTTGCATACAAAACCAATCACAATCTCATCACAGTCGATCCAAGATATACAAGCCAGACTTGCAGCAGATGCGGATACACAGATAAAGAGAACAGAGTCACTCAATGGAGGTTTGTATGTACATCCTGTGGCTTTACCATCAATGCCGACGTAAACGCCGCAAAAAACATACTTGCCCGTGGAATACACGGTAACAATGCCCGTCAGCAACCTAAGGTCGCTTAGGGGAGCGGGAATCCACCTCCTTTAGAGGGTGGAGTATCAAACCAAAGGAAACCTATGCCCGTAACGATACAAGAAGCTTTTGATATCATTGCATCACATAAAATTACCCCACGCACCGCCACCGTGTGCCTCGAAGAGGCCCTTGGCAAAATAAGCGCCGCCGGGTACCATGCCTCTCTTAATCTACCAGTTTTTGACAACTCGGCAATGGACGGCTATGCCGTACGATTCGAAGATGCCGGCAAAGAAGTTAAAGTACTTGCTACCATATTTGCCGGCGAGCAAAAAAAGGCAGAAGTCCTCCCCCAAACTGCCATCAAAATCATGACAGGGGCCAAACTCCCCAAAGGATGCGAGGCAATCGTCCCTGTAGAAGAGGTGGAAGATCTAGGCGAGCGGGTAGTACTTCCTAAAAAGATTAAAGAAAAAGCTCACATGCGTTTTGCCGGAGAGGATGTGGCTAAAGGGGAGCTCATAGTAGAAAAAGGGACTCTTCTTGAGGCCTATCACATAGGCCTTTTAGCAAGCCAAGGAGTCTCCTATCTTAAAGTATATGAACCGCCAAAAGTAGTCATATTTGCTACCGGACACGAGCTAAAGATGCATTACGAAACACTTCACTCCAGTCAAATCTACAACTCCAATACCCCTTCTCTTTATGCCAGAGCAAAAGAGCTTGGATGCCAAGTCCGATATCTTGGGCGCATAGAAGATAGCCTAGAAGCGATCCAAGAAGCAATCAAAGCCTCCAAAGATGCCGACCTGATCGTCACCAGCGGCGGAGTGAGCGTTGGCGAAGCCGATCATACAAAAGAGGCTTTTAAAGAGATGGGTATGCAAATACTCTTTTCAAAAGTGGAGATAAAACCGGGTAAACCCACAACCCTTGGACGAATAGGCGATACAATCGTACTCAATCTGCCAGGTAATCCACTGGCGGCTTTACTGAATTTCGAGCTTTTTGGAAGATTTGCAATCAATCGCCTCACAGGCCGCAAAGATCCTTATATCCAACCTATTCGTACACAACTGGCCCAAAAGCTTACAAACAAGCCCGGACGAGATACGCTCATACCGGGAAGCTTTGATGGAGAGCAGTTTTACCCATTGGCCAAAAGAGGACCGGGGATGGTGCGTCCTGCGGCTTTGATGGATGGATTTATCATACTCTCCCACGAGCTCTCTTCAGTGCCAAAAGGCGCAAGTGTACAGTTTATACCTCTATGCAACTTTACGACTACCGAACAAAAGGAGCTTATTAGCCGCTAAACTTGCTCCTGCTACACTTTTATCAAAAAACGCCGTAAAGCCCCGAGCTTTAGCTCGGCAGATTAAGGCGATAAGAGAGTTGAGAGGAGATTTGTTTCCTTGAAACTCTTTTACTCTAATAAAAATAGAGAGTCGGGGTATTGACTCTTGGCATAGGGGAAGTAAGACCTACAATTGCAAGCATCCCTGCCTGCTTAAAGCCGCAAGCCCCCACCTTTAGGCGTAAACGGCGGGGTCTTTGGGCGCTGAAGAAGATTGATGAACAAAGTTACTTTAAAGAGGAGATATATTGAGCCAATGCCTCCAATTGGGCTTTTGAGAGTCCAGCCACTTGAGCTTTCATCAACGCTCCCATTCCATACTGATTTAAAGTACCCGCTTGATAGCCCTTCAATTTTTTAAGTACTTCATCTTTTGGCATACCGGCAATGATGGCAGATTTTCCAAGAGCTTTTCTTTTACCATCAGGCCCATGACAAGCAGCGCATTTGCCAAATAGAGCTTTGACATCTATAGCAGCCTTTTGGGGCAGTTTTGCGGCTATACTCTTTTTAGTCTCTTCAATTTTAGAAGCTACTTGAGCAGTAATACTTTTTTGCGCGGCTTTAAGAGAACTTGCCACCGAGCTTACCGCCTCTTTTGCTGGCAAAGGTGCCCCAGGAAGCGCTTCTTTAATAGCGGTGGAATTAGCAGAATGGACACTTGCGCTTGATTCATGTTTAGAAGATGGCAAAGGTGCCCCAGGAAGCGCTTCTTTAATAGCGGTGGAACGAACAGAATGAACACTTGAACTCACGGAATGGACACTTGAACTTACGCTTTTCATTGCCGTATGGGAACTTTCCTCTTTCTTATTACATCCACTCAACAACAAAGCAGCCGTCACCATAGAAAGTATGGCTAATTTTTTCATTTTTTCTCCTTTTATCTTCAAATTTTTTTTGGATTTACAATATTTTTACCAGCCAGAAGCTTCTCCCACATGGCAGGATCGCTCCACTCCTCTTGGATAGCCTCAGAAAAACGAATATCGCGCAAATCAATTTTTCCCATTTGCTCATTATGGGCATCCGCATATTCGCAATGAGCGTATCCCGTCTCTGTCTCATGGACAATCACTCCATGGATTATAACATTTTTCTCCTCATTGATCATAACGGTATTTTGCAATACCCGCTCCACCATTAAAAAAATTACTCTACTATACTGCTCGGCACTCGGACTCACCGGCAGCTCCACCCAGCGTCTACTCCATTTTTTCATATCCTTTATATAGTCGGGATCATCACCGCTCCATAGTGTGATTGCATGATCGAAAGAGTCGATTAACTCCTTAATAGTGCGCTTAGTAAGACCAAAATCATAAACCATTTGCCCACGATCCAGATAATCTGAAGCAAAAAGAAGCTCCACTTTGTAAGAGTGGCCGTGGATTGACTCGCTACACCGTCTCGTTGTGCAGTTTCGTACGATATGAGCGTTTTCAAATTTAAAAAGCTTTCGTATGATCATCTGCGTCTCTCCCTATTCCAAAGCCGCACTTGTAATCTGTCGCTATAGATAAAGCCATAAATCATGCAAAACTCCGCCACCGCCTTGTCATGTTTTTTAAGCTCTTCGAGCCGATCGCCCAAAGGCATACAAAAGACCTCTATTTGGGGATATTCTCCCACGATATCTACAATCTCTTCATAAGCTCGAAATTCCACCAACGAGCGGCTAAGGGTAAATTTGAAAAAACTGTATCCCGTATTTTTTGCGATGGCATCAATAGCCTCCTTGTTCACCCGCTTTTCATACCGCTCGCCGCTGTTGGAGAGCTTAACGGCCATAGCAAATAGCACATCTTTATAGGCTTCGTAACGCTCAAAATCGATGAGTATAGTGGCATTAGTCTCGATAGTGACGATAAAGCCCTCCCCTACCAGATACTCCACAAAAGCGTAAAACACCTTATCGTTCCAATAAATGAGCGGCTCTCCACCCGTAAGAACCACATGGGGCTTGAAATCGAGATACTCTAGATGAGAGTCTAGGATCTTTTTGAGCTCTTCTACTTTTTCGATGGCTTGCCATTTCTGTCCAAAGAGCTCTTTATTCACGGCTTGGATACTATCGCAGCCAAAGAGCTTTTTGCCTTGGATAAAATGCTCCCCAAAATTGGGACAGCGTAGATTACACCCACCAAAACGAAAAAAGACACTGGGTGTACCTACAAATTTACCTTCTCCTTGAATAGAGTAGAAATCTTCTACCAAATAGAGCATCCTAGCCTCCCGTTTCATAAAAAGCTCTACTGGAGGCCTCACCAGCCTCCTCACTCCAGCGGTTCTCTTTTGGTTTATTGGCCAAAACAAGTCGCAAAATACGGACCGCTTCGTCGATATCCCCTTTTTGTACCGCCTCTTTGATGCTCATTGCCTCATCAAAGTAAAGACACGGAATCAAATACCCTTCGGCAGTGAGGCGAATGCGATTACAGCTCTCACAAAAATCGTGCTTATGCGGATCGATAAGACCAAAAGTGTAGCCATCTTCAAGCTCATACAAAAAAGCCGGCGAGCTTCCCTTGCGGCCGATCTTATGAATGGTATAGTGCTCTTTAATATGCTCTAGTATCTCTTTGCCATGCATTCCTTTAAGATCGCTATGGGCATGAACATTTTCCATATATTCGATAAAACGGACCTGCATTCCCCTCTTTTTACAATACTCTAATATATCAATGATCTCATTTTCATTCACTCCTTTTAGGGGAACCATATTGATTTTGACTTTGAGCCCCACTTCTAGTGCCGCATCTATTCCTTTGAGCACATTGGCTAATACATTTTTACCCGCAATCTTGGCTGCCACCTCGGGACGCAAAGAGTCTAAAGAGATATTGAGCCTCTTAAGCCCAGCCTCTTTGAGCCGCTTTGCAATAGGAGCTAAAAGATAGCCATTGGTAGTCATTGCCAAATCGATATCTGGCTTATACTCTACGATCATGTGAATAAATTTATCCAAATCCGCCCGCAAAGTAGGTTCACCGCCGGTCAGGCGAATCTTCGTAATCCCCTCATCAATTGCCCCTTGGACAAATTTAAAAAGCTCCTCAAAGCTTAAGAGATTTTCTTTTGGTACCCAGCTAAAAGGTTTTTCTGGCATACAGTACTGACAACGAAAATTGCACCTCTCGGTTAAGGAAATACGCAAGTAGTTGACATGTCGTCCATGGCCATCAATCAGCATAGCTCTTCTTTTTGGTAAGTTTTTGATAGATTGTAGCAGATTTACAAAAAAGTAAAGTTAAAGAAGAAATTGCCCGAAAGGCCTAAGCCTTTCGAAGCGTTTTAATGAAGCTCTTTCCAGATCTTCTCTTTCCACAAATAGGCTAGGATAGAAAGGATTACAAAGTACGCAAGCACCCAAGGTCCAAGTTTTTCTCGTTTTTCTTTCTTACGGTCACCCACATGCTCAAGATGTTTGATCACCTCTTCGGTAGCTTTCTCGGTCAAACCTACCCGAGGCATGGCGGTGCCATGGAGCAGTTTTTGAGGATTTTCTACAAAATCTCGGATATATTCTGGTCCTCTACTTCTAATAAACATGCTAAGATCTGGAGGCGTAGTACCAAGGTACTTTTTGAGATTGGCTTCATATTTGGCTTTTTTGAGCTCAAAATCAGCCTTTTCCACCTCGTTTTTAAATTTTGGTTTTGGCCCGATAACAGTCCATTTGTCATATCGCAAGTTGTGACATCGGCCGCAAGCTATCTCAAAAGCTCCTCTTGGCTCTTGTGGTTTAGCGATAGACTCGAGATATGCCACAATATCGGCTAAATCTTGATCACTACCAAAGAAATCGGGCATTGGGAATGGTCTATTGGCACCAAATTTATGCTCAAGTTTGAAAGCTTTAACCGGATGCTTGATAAAGTTGGCCAAAAACTTTTTATCAACCAATGCGGCGATATTACTAAGATCTGGTGGATTGACACCATAACTCGCACTCGCACTCACTGGATCCATAGGTGCTGGAATACCGGCCGCTTTGATAGAGTGACATCCGGTACACCCGTTGTTTTGGATCGCTTGCGCACCCCTTTTGGCATCCCCTTTGAGAGGAAGCGGCTTGAGATCCTCATATTTAAAGGTAGCCGGCTCGTGATGAGGGTGCATCTTGGAGTGGGCGTAGGGCTCAATACCCCAATATGTAATGCCCACCAAAAAGATGATAATCGCTAAGATTTTAAGCTCTTTGTTCATTGCGCACCCCTTTCTCTTTCTTTAACCATCACAGGCGATAGGAAAAAGAGCAGATAAAAGATCAAGAACGTAGTGGTAATGATCACTCCGTTGCCTAAAGATTTAGTATATTCCATAAAACCAAAGATATAGAGCAAAGCAGTTACAATAACTATAAGCCACAAAAGTCTTCTTCGCTCTGCGGTAATAGCAGGCAAAGCGGCCCACAACGCTAAGAAACCAACAGCGGCAAGATATCCGATATAAGCATTGATACCAGTTGGAGGGAGTTTACCCCAGATAGTAAGGACTATCATATCGATCACCATCAGCCAAAACCAGATGAAAAAGCCGCCTCGTTTATCGGCTGGAGCAACAGTTGGATCCTTGTCAAACCAAGGCAAGAAGAAGAAAATTATGTTGGCGATACCAAAAGCGATCAATCCCATATCCATCGCACTCAAAGGTCCAACATCAAAGAAAAATCCTCGAAGCACTTCATAGCTCCACAAGAAGTACCACTCAGGATAAATATGGGGCGGAGTCTTCATCGGGTTGGCTGGATCGAAGTTGATCGGATCCATCGCAAACTCGTAATGATAAAAGACTAGATAAAAATAAAAGATCATAAAGACGCTGAGCACAAAAAAGTCCTTGCTTAAAAAGACCGGCCAAAAAGGAATGACTTTGGATTCTCTTTTGAGTCCCGCTTTATATTTTTCAGCTTCTGCGTCAAAATCGATATCTTCGCCATCTTGGTTGTTAACGTGGGGGATACGAAGGGTGTAAAAGTGAAAACCAATCAACATCATAATAATGATTGGCAACAAAAAGACATGCAGCATAAAAAATCGAGTTAACGTCGGATCGGATACATAAAAGTTACCTCTAATCCAGATAACCAAATCATCCCCAATGAATGGGATACCGCCAAAAAGGTTGGTAATAACCTGCGCCGCCCAGTAACTCATCTGTCCCCAAGGAAGCATATAACCACTAAATGCTTCAGCACTAAAGGTGACAAAGAGCAGCATCCCGGAAATCCAAATCATCTCCCGTCCACGCTTGTAGGATGCATAGTAGATCCCGGTGAACATATGGATATAGATCACCAAAAAGACCACGGAAGCGGCAACGGCATGCATATGTCGCCACAACCATCCAAACCACACCTCTTGCATGATCGTATAGTTGACGCTATCAAAGGCGAGCTTGGTATCGGGTTTGTAGTACATCAAAAGAAAGATACCGCTAATCACCAAAATGGTGAACATTGTCATTAGTACCACACCCATCGCCCACAAAAAGTTGATATTTTTTGGGATCCAGTACTCAGCGGCTAATACTTTCCACAGCTTGGTCAAAGCCAGCCGCTGATCGAGCCATTCATACACGCTATTTGCTTTTGTAAAATGTGCCATATCCGCTCCTTACGCTTTGCCAACTAATTTTTTATACTCTGGTCCTTCTTCACCAAGAACGAGTTTTGTACCCTCTATTTTAAAAGGAGGAATATCCATCGGTCGTGGAGGAGGTCCAAAAGTATTGACGCCACAAGCATCATATTCGCCCCCGTGACAAGCACAATGGAAGATCTTTTTATCAGGCTCCCAAGTAGGAATACATCCAAGATGGGTACAAAGTCCAATCATTACTAAGTATTCGCTGTCTCCGATTTTTACCAACCGTTTTTTTGGTTCATCGGGAATATGGTTACAATTTTGCTCAGGTGGCTTTTTGAGAATAAAGATAGGTTTACCCCGCCACGTAACAGTACGAAGCTCTCCAGGTTTCATAGGAGAGAGATCGACGGTGGTAAAACCTGCCGCCATAACGCTTGGTAATGGATCCCATGTTCGCTTCATCGCATACAGAGCGGCCAAACCGCCTAATCCTGCGAATCCACCAAAAACCATACCAAGGAAGTCACGTCTATTTTTTGCCATGGACAATCCTTTTAAGTTTTTTGGTCATTTGATTTTAGTACAAAATTATTTAAGCCAATATAAATTTAAGTTATGCTTTATTTAAGGAGCTCTTTCGATGAGTTTTTGCACATTTTTCGCTACTTTTTCCACGCTGTTGGCGATTAAATAGTCTTGATTTGGCACTTTAGCGCTCACTATTGCCTCTTGGAGTCTCTGTGGCTCAAAATAGCCCATATTCAACACCCCCACACGCTCCAAAAGTGGCACATACTCTTCATCCTTGTCTTCTCTTTGCATATAGATCACTTTGGCTCCCCCAGCCGCCGCTTCCAATGCGCTCTGTCCCGAAGCGCTTAGGCATAGTTTTGACCCTTTGATGGCATCACCATACTCCTCATAGCCGTGAATCGCACGAAAATAGGGACGAAGTTTCTCCTCCATATCCACAAAAAAGTAAAATCCTTCCAAAAGCTCAAAATCAAAGCCAAAGAGTTTGGGCGCGATATCCAAAAGCTTTTTGTTGTAGTCGTCATCACCATAAAAAAAGAGTCTAGAGATCTCTTTGGAGCCTTGCTCGAAAAAGTCCATATCCACCAGCACTCCATTGATCACATTGGCCCCTACGATATAGGGCGAAATGAGGATCTCACCCTCTTTTGGCATATCTTTTGGATCGTAGCTGATGCGAAAAAAGCGGCCAAAATAGTTGATCATCTCTTCATGAATCACTTCATTATACTCATCGCTATCATAAATTATTATATCGCCACGCTCACATATGGTACCGATATTTCTAAAATCCTCAATCCCTACCGCCTTTTTGATGCCAAGCTCACGTTTGGCATAGGTAGCGGAGCGAAACTCCGTGGTCATGAGATAGACTTCGTGCGATTTTTGCAGCTCCTTGGCCAAAGCGGCCGTACGGCGAAGTCGGTCAAGCCCCAAGCGGTTGTCAGTCTTGGCATAAAAGTAGATAGTCATTTTTCTTCCTCCAAGTAATTATAAAGTTGCCTTACGGCGATTTTTTGGTAAAGGAAAATCAGACCTTTCCCTTTTCTTTCATCTTGATATAAATCTGCAAGATCTCGATGGCTGCTGGTGTGATACCACTGATCTGGCTTGCGGCAAAGAGTGTAGGGGGCCTAAACTTTTTGAGTTTCTCTTTGACCTCATTAGAGAGCCCGCTTATAGCGTCGATATCGAGATCTTCAGGGATTTTGATATCCATCAGCCGATGCATCCGCTCGATCTGCTCTTGCTGCTTCTTGATATATTGATCATATTTGGCCTCGATGAGGATCTGCTCCTTAGCCTCTTTGGAAAACTCTTTGAGCTCGGGAACCAGCTTTTCTAACTTTTCGATAGTAAAGCCAGAGCGGGCAGCTATGTTTTTAAGAGCCGTTTTGTCCGTGATCTTAGCCTCACCCATCTCATCCAAAAAGGCAAGAGTCTCTTTAGCAGGTGTGAAGTGACGCTCTTCTAGTAGCTTCAATCCCTTTTGGATCTGCTCTTTTTTTCTCATCATCTTGGCATAGCTATCCTCGTCGATGAGCCCAAGTTTATGTCCATAGGGCATAAGACGCAAATCCGCATTGTCTTCGCGCAGCAGCAGCCGAAACTCCGCGCGACTCGTAAACATCCGATAGGGCTCTTTGGTCCCTTTGGTTACCAAATCATCGATCAGCACACCGATATAGGCCTCGTCTCTCCCCAAAATGAGCGGCTCTTCGCCCTTTATGGCCAGACTTGCATTGATTCCGGCCATAAGCCCTTGGGCGGCAGCCTCTTCATAGCCTGTGGTTCCGTTGATCTGACCGGCACAATAGAGATTTTTGACCATTTTGGTCTCTAGCGTGTGTTTAAGCTGCGTGGGGTCTA
>JALWCE010000043.1 GCA_027036935.1 Nitratiruptor sp.
ACCCACCTGCAAAAAGTCCGGATCGTGCAGCAGTATCAGCTCCCCATCTTTGGAGCCTCTGATATCCACCTCGATGATATCGGCTTTGCTTTTGAGGCCGTGGCGAATACCCGCTATCGTGTTTTCTGGAGCTTCCAACCCTCCGCCTCTGTGGGCCACTACCCCAAAAGGCTTGGTGCGAAGCAGCTCATCTATTCGTACCATGGACACTCCTTGACAAGATTTCCAATGTTCCAACGATCATTTGAGGTACTTCTTGCGAAGAGCTGGATTGGTGAGGTTTTCGCCTCTAGCCATCATAGCGATGAAAGTCTTAAAATCCACACCCCCTTTGGGCCGCTTCTCGTAGGCTCCAAAGCCGTAATTCATAGGTGTTTTGTCCCCAAGTTTGTACCACGCCTTTTGGGCCTCGATATAGCGGTGGGTATCGTCGGTATAGATCCAGAGCTTAAAATTTTTCTCTTTTTGTTTAAGATACCACTTGGCCATACAGCCAGGATCGTCGAAGAAGTAGACTTTGCCATCTGGCATCACCGCCTGAGCGGTATGGAGCTTGGTAGTAAGGGGCATGGTACACTCCACACACTGCACCGCTCCTTTTTTGAACTCCACCGGTTTGCCGTTTTGGCTCTTTTTGTAGACCTCGATACGCTCACACCCCACAAAGAGCAAAATCATTAAAAAAAGTCCCAAAAGCTTTCTCATCTCTCTCCTTATAGCAGCCAGACATGGTTTTGATAGTAATAATATAGCACATAAAAGCTCACGATCCCCACAAAGAGCGTATCAAAGCCAAAAGGGATCCATAGGTTGAGCGGCTTTTTCATCCATTTTGGCCAAAAGGCGCTAGCGATCCCCAAAAAAGTTCCGATAAACAAAAGGGCATACAGCAAATAACCGATATAGTGGTACTCTGGCTGTAGAATGCAAAAGGGGCAGTGGTGGGTGGGAAGTTCGTAGATGTAGGGAGAGAAGAAAAAGATCAGCGCTACAGTCGCTGCTGGCAAAAAAAGCAGACTCAAAAGAGAAAAGAGCCACTCCTTTTTGGCCAAAGCCGCTATCAAAAGAGCGGCGTAAAGTGCATAAAAAGCCCCAGCGATCACTTTGGGATCGATAGCAGCCACCAAAGCCAATGGAGAGTGGGCGGCTCTATTGAAAAGCGTGCCGCAGCAGCTGACCACTTGGCTAATATCAAGATGGCCAAAATAGAGAAGCTCCAAGACAAACTCAAGCAATACAAGAATAAAAATCAGAAGAAAAAAGGCGAATTTGGCTCTTGTATAGTGGTAGTTCGAGGTATGAAGATCGGCTATATGCAAAACTAGCCACAGGCCAAAGAGATAGATATTGACGATTTTGAGCATAAAAAGCCATACCCCATACTCGTTGGCCGTCACCACTCCGGCTGCACACATGGCCCCAGGTATCACGAGGCTGAGGCGATCGAGGGTGTAGATAAAGTAGAAAATGGCCGGAATCTTAACTGCCAATACAAAAGCTACGATGGTGGAGGCGAGATAGCTTTGGCGCTCCAAAGCGTATTGGCGTGATGTATCCGAGCCGTAATCGAACCACAACAGGATACGAACCGCCACTACAAAGGCGATCGCCAGTAAAAGGAGGCTCAAGGTATCGATCAAGAGCGAGATCACTATCTCAGGTGTAAAAAACATGACCCTCCTCTACTTTGGCAATCCGATCCACATGAAGGCTCTCGAACCTTGGATCATGAGTAGCCACTACGATGGTTTTGCCCTGCTCGTGTAGCTTCTCTAAAAGTAGCAAAAATTGTTGTGCCAAGGTGCTGTCCAGATTTGCCGTGGGCTCGTCCGCTAAGATGATGGGAGGATCGAGCACCAAACTCCTGGCTATCGCCACTCGCTGGCGCTCGCCGCCGCTAAGCTTGGAGACTTGGGTGTGGGCTTTGTGCTCTATGGCAAAACGCTCCATTATTTCCCACCCTCTCTCTTCGCTTCTAGCGATGGACAGAGGTGTGGGGACGAGGGGCAAGAGTACGTTTTCTAGGACGCTGAGCTCCTCGATGAGGTTAAATCGCTGGAAGATAAAGCCGATCCACTCCCTGCGATAAAGAGCCGCAAAGTGATCGGGCAGTTTAGAGACAATTTTGTTCTCTACTTTTACTATCCCTTTGGTGGGTCTGGTTAGAGCGGCGATGAGAGAGAGGAGCGTGCTTTTGCCGCTGCCGCTTGGCCCCATCAAAAGCACCAGTTCCCCTTTGCCAATATACAGGTTTACATCTTCCAATGCCACCACCGCCTTTGGGGTGCCGTAGTTGTAGATTTTGCTCACGTTTTTTAGCTCGATCACCGCAATGCCTCCTCCGGGTCTATGACGCTTGAGCGCCATGTGGGCACGATGGTAGCGGCAAGATAAAGAGGCACCGTAGCAAAAAAGATACTCAGCAACAGCCCTATATCCAAAACAGGGATCAGCTCGAATCGGGGCTTTAACACAGAAAAACCGGTAAAGAGGTTGCGCAGCAAGGGAGCTTGCATAGAGTAGACAAAAAAGTAGGCCCCAACTACTCCCAATCCATAGGCGAAGATGGCTATGAGAGAAGACTCCAAAAATTTGAGTCTTAGCACATCGCCGATACGCCAGCCAAGAGCCTTGAGAATGGCGATCTCTCTGCGCTCCTCTTTGCCCACGCTGCTCATCTTCTCGAACACCAAAATAAAAAAAGCGAAAAAGGCCCCCAGCATCAAGGCCAAAAAGAGCCCACTTTTATAGTCAAAGACGTTTTGGTACGCCGCATTGATATCGAATCGGGTGAGCACCCTGCTGTCTGGATAGAGCACCCGAATCTTTGCGGCAATAGTAGCGATCTCTTTGGGATTGTTTACCCGCACGGTGATATCGCTCACTTGATCTTGTGGCATACCGAAAATTTTGCGTGCCGTCTGCATCGGCAAAAGAATGGTATCGCTCGATTCTAGCTCGGTATGGGCCGGGAAAGCTCCTACCAAAGGGACTTTCAAAAAATCGCCCGACGGGGTGATAAAATTGAAATACTCTTTATAGTAATGGCTCAAAAGCACCCTCTTGACCCCTTCGCCTACGACCATCCCCTCTTTGCCGCTGGCCAAAATCTCATCCATCCACGGCGTAAAGCCCGCCATATCCATATCAAGCCCCACGATGCTGAAGTTGACCCCGGCGGCCGGAAAATAGTAGTAGCCCCAGACTCTGCCATAGGCGGCCTCCACCCCCTCTATCTGCTCGATTTTTTCTATACGGGCCACCGGGGAGGGGAGAAGTCTGCCGGCAATGGTGCGCTGCACAAAAATTTGAGGCAGCTCCTCCAAAGTTGCAAAAAGCTCCTTTTTGATGGAAGCGGCGATCAAAAAAGCAGAAGAGACCAAAAAGATCAAAGCCCAAAAGACGAAAAATACGGCCAAGTTTTTCCAAAGGCGTCTACGAAGGAAACTCAGAGCAAAGGCCAGCATCTTTAGATTCATCGAATCTCCTGCAAAGCGTGGGTAAAAGGGGCCGGAGCATAGGTAAAGTCACTGGGAAAAAATGGAAGCAGCGAGGGCCCGAGTCCAAAAGCGTCGCTAAGCACGCTATGGCTTCTGTGGCGAATAAAGAGAGCTTCGGTGCTCAGGGCCAGATCGGGCAGTGTCAAAACTCGCACCACCTCCTTTTTGGGCCCCAAAGGGGGAGTGGGCAAAAAG
>JALWCE010000044.1 GCA_027036935.1 Nitratiruptor sp.
GGATTTAAATTTATCGTGATGAAATATTTTAAAAGAAGCGAGGAGAATATACTGCTCTATGAGGATGGTAATATCGTACTTGTACATATAGAAAATAAACTGATCTTTTTGTGTGAGGATCGCGATATCATTCAGCGAGTGGTAGCGAGGTTTCGCCGCCGTTACAGACCCGGAGATAGACTTGAGTATGCCACCTATATTCTTATTGACATTTTGATAGATTTTAAAATGAATATCATCGATTTTATCGACGATAAATTAGAAATTATCGAAGATAAGATCTTTAGTGAAGATATAGAGGAGAAACAGATCCAAACTCAGCTCTATTTTGCCAGACGCAGTCTTAATAAGATTTCAAAAGTGAGCATCCTTGAAAATGATGTGATCAATAAGCTCTACAATCACTACCCTACCAGCCTGCGTAAAAAGCTCAAATATGAGTTTATCGATCTCAAAGAGCATCTAAGCTTTCTTATCAACGAGTCCAAAGCCTATCTAGATCGAACGGGCTATTTGCAAAACCTGCTGATGGGTTTTATGAGCAACCAGATGAACAAAACGATGCAGCGGCTTACCGGCATTACATTGATATTTTTGCCTCTGACCTTTATCGTGGGCAATTACGGGATGAATTTTGACTATATGCCAGAACTACACTGGAAGTATGGCTACTTTGCCGTATGGGTGCTCAATATTGCCATCGCTATTGCTATTTACAAATGGTTAAGGAGAAAAAAATGGATCTAAAAAGGATCGAGGAGCTGCATAAAGAGTGTAAAAAAGGGGATAAAGACCTCTACAGTTTTTTGGAAGAGCGTCATCCCGATATCTCCATCGAGGATAGGCTGAGGCTCATGGCCGAGGTGCTCAACGAATATCTCGAAGAGTACCACTACGACCAGTCCGACAAACTCAAAAAAGAGGGGTACTCTATTACTAAATTTATACCCAAACGCTAATGTGCGCTCTTTTTGGAGTAGTTGGCGAGGTAGAGTACAATCGGGCTTTACAAGCTTTACAAACCCTTGCCCATCGTGGATTTGATGAAGAGAATATTTATTATAAAGATGAGCTTTTTCTTGGCCATCGCCGCTTGTATATCTTAGATCCCAAAGCTTCCCAACCTTTGGAGCGAGAGGGCAAGGTGGTCCTTTTTAACGGGGAAATTTACAACTACAAAGATCTTGATGCTGCGAGTGAGATAGAGGCCATTATCCAAAACTATCCAAATTTTGACAAGATTGAGGGGATGTTCGCCTTTGGAGTCTATGATGGCAAAAAGCTCTATTTGGGGCGAGATATCTTTGGCAAGAAACCCTTGTACTACTATCACGACAAAAGCCGGTTTATCTTTGCCTCTGAGATCAAAGCGATTGTTTTTTATCTTGGTCAAAAGCATTTCAATCCCAAAGCGTTAAGCGGATACCTTAGCTTTGGAGCTCTTCCAAATCATCAAACTTTTTATCAAGGAATATACAAACTTTTGCCCGGAGAGCTTTTGGAGCTCGATATTGCCACCAATCGCATACTCCATAAATCTCTTGGCACGGTTTTGCGATCTTTTCAAGAAGATCTAGAACAAAGTATCGTACGTGCCCTAAAAAGGCGTTTACAAGGCGATTTCCCCGTGGCTTCCTTGCTAAGCGGCGGCGTGGATAGCTCTTTGATAGCGGCTTTGGCCAAAAAGGAGCAAGGAGATTTGGCCACATTTAGTATCGGCTACGAGGATGAACGCTATAGCGAGCTGCCCTACGCTCGGCTTGTAGCCGAGCATATTAGCAGCGATCATACCGAAGTACTCTTTGGCAAAGAGGAGTTTTTTGACACTTTTGAGACTCTTTTGACTCACTACGACGAGCCTATTGGCGATAGCGCCACTATTCCTTTGGGCTATCTTTTTGGCCAAATCAAAGAGCGGGGCTTTCGAGTAGTGCTCAGCGGCGAGGGGGGTGATGAGATCTTTTTGGGCTATAGGCAGTATTTTGAATTTTTGGATCTGCTGCAGGCCAAAAATCTCAAATACAAAAACTGGCTCAAAAATTACTTTCGCTCCCATTTCAGCCCCAATAAGGAGTGGGAGTGGTACAAGCGTATTTTTGGCGACGAGCTTCTCTTTCGTTCTACGTGTGAAGTTTTTACCGACCTGCAAAAAAATCTCTTTTTGCGCCAAAATGTGCGAGACGGGGAGTCTTTGGAATATTTGCAGCCCTTTTTGAAGCAGTGGGAGCGAAGTGGACTCACAGAGGATACGATATTTATGAGCTATATCGATATGATGGTGCGATTGGCGGCTCTGTATCTAGCCAAGCTTGATAGCGCTTCGATGCTGCATACCATTGAGGCTCGTACCCCACTGCTTGATATGGATGTGGTGGCGGCCGCTTTTGTCAATCCTCAAAGAACCAAAAAACCCAAATTTTTGCTTAAGGAGATTGCGGCCAAATATCTACCCCAACAGATTATCCAGCGAAAGAAGAAAGGATTTTCCTATCCCCATATGCAGTGGCTCATGCAAAGCGATTATATCCAAAAGATGGAATATATCAACAAAGAGACAGGGTTTTTTAAGCCAGATCAACTCACTTTTTTAATAGAAAACGCCAAGCGTAACCGCTTCTCCCGCCATTTTTGGCTGGCTTTTACATTTTTGTTGTGGTATGAAAAAAATTTTCATTAATTAGGCTACAATATCAAAAACTCATAGGAGAAATGATGAAAGCTTTGTTTTCTTTAGTTCCACTCAATCTTATCCCGGCTTTAATGGTTTTGGCTCAAGAATTTGGGATGATCCATATGGAGCATTTTACTTTTTGGATTGGGGCCGTGGTGATTTGTACCCTCTCCCTTGAGATGATGAAAGCGGCAGCTTTTGCACTCTCTGGGAGCGCTAGTTGGATCGATTTTACTATGTCTTTACTGCTTTTGTTGGCAATACTTGCGTATATGATCTATTTGTTTCTTATCAAAGGGGAGATAGTACCTCATGAATGGTGGCTTATAGCCGAAGCGCAGTTGATGGACGTGATCGTAGGTTTTTATATCACCGTCACCAATGCTCGCAGGGATATCGGCGTGGAGCATTAGAGGATTTTGGGTAAAGTGATGCCGCGCTGATGTTGGTATTTACCCTTTTTATCTTTGTAGCTGGTCCCACACTCCTCGTCCCCTTCAAAAAAAAGCACTTGAGCAATCCCTTCGTTAGCGTAGATTTTTGCCGGTAGGGGCGTGGTGTTGGAGATCTCTATGGTAATATGTCCTTCAAATTCTGGCTCAAAAGGGGTGACGTTGACGATGATGCCACATCTAGCGTACGTGCTTTTGCCCAAACATACCGCCAGTACATTTCTTGGTATACGAAAGTACTCTATCGTCCGGGCCAAAGCAAAAGAGTTTGGCGGGACGATACAGACATCTCCTTTGAAGTCTACCACGTTGCGTTCGTCAAAATGTTTTGGATCTACTACCTCGGCATTGACATTGGTAAAGATTTTAAACTCGTCGCTTACTCGAATATCGTAGCCGTAACTACTCAGCCCGTAGCTAATGACCCCTTTGCCTATTTGTTCTTCGCAAAAAGGCTCTATCATCCCCTCTTTGGCTTTTTGGCGTATCCAACAATCGGCCTTGAGTCCCATCTGCATCCTTGAGAAATGCTTTACACACTTTATGCTATTATAACATACTTAGATATACCCCATACTATCCTCAGGAGTGATAATGAATTTCAAAGAGATACGAGAGCTTATAAAAATTTTTGATAAAAGCGGACTTTCCAAACTCAAACTCAAAAAAGAGGATTTTGAGATATCTTTAGAAAAAGAGCAAGAGACGCAAGCCCCCAAGCAGGTTCCAGTTCCCCAAAGTGCTCTGCCAATTGCCGCTACGGTGGAAGAGCCTGCCAAAGAATTAGAAGCCGCGAAGAAAAAGGGCGAGTATATCACCTCTCCGATGGTGGGTACTTTTTATCGAGCTCCAAGTCCTGATAGCCCTCCTTTTGTTAAGGTTGGTGACGTGGTGAGCAAAGGGCAAACTATTGGAATTATCGAGGCGATGAAAATCTTTAACGAAATTGAGGCGGAATTTGATTGTAAGATACTTGAGATCCTAGTCGAAGATGGCCAACCGGTAGAGTATGATATGCCGCTTTTTTTGGTAGAGAGGGTATAAATGAAAATAGAGCGTATACTCATAGCCAACAGAGGTGAGATCGCCCTAAGAGCTATTCGTACTATCAAAGAGATGGGAAAAAGGGCGATTGCTGTCTACTCCACAGCCGACAAAGATGCCCACTATCTCAAGCTTGCCGATGCGGCTATTTGCATTGGGGGAGAAAAGAGCAACGAGAGCTATCTCAATATCCCCGCCATTATCAGCGCCGCCGAAATCGCTGGAGCGGATGCCATCTTTCCCGGATATGGCTTTTTGAGCGAAAACCAGCAGTTTGTAGAGATATGCAATCTGCACGGCATCAAATTCATAGGACCAAGTCTGGAGATTATGCAGCTGATGAGCGATAAATCCAAGGCCAAAGAGGTGATGAAAAAAGCGGGTGTTCCGGTAGTACCCGGAAGCGAGGGGGCCATACGCAGCGTTAAAGAGGCCAAGAGAGTGGCCAAAAAGATAGGCTATCCCGTGATCTTAAAAGCTGCCAGCGGAGGAGGCGGCAAAGGGATGCGGGTCGTAGAGGATGAGAGCTATATCGAAAACGCCTACCTAGCGGCTGAGAGCGAAGCGATCAGCGCTTTTGGCGACGGCACTATTTATATGGAAAAATTTATAAAAAATCCTCGCCATATCGAGGTACAGCTCCTAGGTGATAGCCACGGCAACGTGGTTCATTTGGGGGAGCGGGACTGCTCTTTGCAGCGTCGTCATCAAAAAATGCTCGAAGAGTCCCCAGCTATTTTTCTAGATCAAAAAACTAAAGAGCGACTATGGGAGGTAGCGGTCAAAGCCGCTAAGGCGATAGGATACGAGAATGCCGGAACGATTGAGTTTTTGGTGGATGCGGATAAAAACTTTTACTTTATGGAGATGAATACGAGACTCCAAGTGGAGCATCCAGTCAGTGAGATGGTGAGCGGCATCGACATCGTAGAGTGGATGATCCGCATCGCCGAGGGGGAAAAGCTCTTTGGCCAGGATAAGGTAAATTTGCGAGGCCACGCTATGGAGTGCCGTATCAACGCAGAGGACCCTATGAAATTCATTCCAAGCCCCGGCAAGATCAAAACTTGGATCCAGCCCGGGGGCAAGGATGTGCGAGTCGACACCCATGTCTATTGCAACTATATCGTCCCGCCATACTACGACTCTATGATCGCCAAGCTCATTGTCTGGGGCGAAGATAGAGGGCGAGCCATCGCTAAAATGAAACGAGCTTTAGAGGAGTTTGAGGTAGGAGGTATCAAAACTACCATAGATTTTCACAAAAAGATGATGGACAATCCAGACTTTTTGTCTAACAACTATGATACTAAATATATTGATGAGAAGTATTTGGCTTAGTCTTTTGATTACGACTCTTTTTACGGGTTGCGCTACCAAAGAGTGCGGGATAGATAAGGAGATTTTCAAAAATTTTTCTCCTCAAAAGCAAGAAGAGATTTGTACTTTATATCTCAAAAAAGAGAGTGAGCGTCAAAAACTTTACGAAAAACGGCGCCTCATCGAAGAGCAGAACAAAAAACTGGCTTTAGAAAACGAAAATCTCAAGTTAAAGATGTTGTATAAAAAGTATGAGCGCTATGGAGATGTAGAAGATATTCTTGATATTTCGCTGCGAGGGGATATTTGTCGTGGCTCTAAAAAATGCTATGAACTCTATCCTGTGGAGTTTTCCATCGCTCGTGGTGAAGCAAAAAAGGTATGTTTGTCCCATCGTCGCGGCAGGGGCTGCTTTTGGATGGCTTATTGGGAGGATAGCCTCTTTTTCAATATCAAACCTAATCGCCAAAAACGCTGGATGAAGCGTTATCTCATTGAAGAGCCCCTACGTACCGATCGCCACAGCGTGATTCTTCCTATCGATAGCGTGCACGTGACGACTATCGATTTTGAAAAAGATGGCAGACTATACCATTTGATTGTACAAATAGATAGAGGCTGTCGCTAGTAACACATCTCCGCCATTAATGGCGGAGATTTGGGCAGTTGTCGGTTGCTCAATGAAGCTCTTCGTTAAGCTTAACCTCTTTATTGCTTCTAAAGACTTTCATCTGGCCGGTCGTGGAGTCTTGACGAAAATGGAGGCCATTCAAACCTGCCAGCTCTCGCCCTTTGTAGAACTCTTTGTACTCGGCCTTCCACTCTGGATTCGCCTCTTTAATTCTTTCATAATCCGCTTCACTCATACGAAACTTGGTCCCCTCAAGCACCGCGATACCCGCATCTACAATACAGCTATCACCCAATGGTATGCCAGTAACGGAGTTGGCGCCAAGTAAGCAGTTTTCGCCGATACTGATGGGATTGCCACTAGTACCACTCAAAACTCCTAAAATACTAGCGCCGCCGCCTATGTCGCTCCCTTTGCCGACCACTGCGCTTGAGCTGATACGCCCCTCTACCATCACCGCTCCCAAAGTACCGGCGTTGAAATTGATATAACTGGCTCCGGGCATCACAGTAGTGCCGGGTGC
Source organism: Nitratiruptor sp. (assembly GCA_027036935.1). Taxonomy (GTDB): domain Bacteria; phylum Campylobacterota; class Campylobacteria; order Campylobacterales; family Nitratiruptoraceae; genus Nitratiruptor. Next base: position 6,642 of record JALWCE010000044.1, read on the forward strand.
GAGCTGCGCTCCCATGCGCACTTTTGCAGCATCCAAGATTCTGGTGTTGTCGGCTGGGATAATGTGCTGCAAAAATCTTGGGAATTTATCCACGCTATCGATGAGAGGATACTCGCCGCTCATTTTGAGTTCTAGTTCATGCTCTCTGAGCCAATCTAGCTCAATAGGGACATTGCCGCTCCACGCCACGTTGTGCAATACTCCAAAAGCTCCTGAGAGGTTTACGCCTCTAAGGGGCGCTTTACCTGTAGAGAGGGCGTAGAGCTTAAGGTAGACCGCTTCGACGCTTTGGGGCGCTTCATCGGCGAATATAAAGACAAGTCTGTAGTTGACCAGCTCCCCATCTGGCAAAGTATCGAGGTATTTGATGAGTTGAACATTTTTGTGGGCATCCCCTTTGGCTTCGCTTACCCATGGATGGCACATGGAAAGTGCATTGGTGACAAAATCCCTATCTACATCGAATACTGCTTCTGATTCTTTAGGAATAGAAAAACCAGCATCCACCAGTGCCTTTTGAAAAATTGCGGCGCTGCCGTAATTTTCTTGCCAGTTTATAAAAGGAAAAGTGGCTTGGAGTATCTTGCCATTGTCCTTTTGTCCCCGATCGACTCTAGCGATCCCAAAACCCAAAGGTTTTTGATAGTAGTCGCTTCTTTGGATCGTTTCTACTAGTTGGCTAAAACCTTCTTTTGTCATATCGCTCCTTTTATTCAAACTTGTTTTATCCACTTTTTTGACATCATAGCGAGTATTGGCTAACATATCAATAATATAAAAAGGGTCAAAAAGAGAGCAACTCGACCCTATTAGGAACAAAAAAGCGACTATGGCATATATCATACTCGACAAACAAGCTCTTGCGCATAATCTTCAGCTCATCGCTCAAAAAGCCGGCGGCAAAGAGAAAATAGCCGCCGTACTCAAAGATAACGCTTATGGACATGGGCTTAAAATTTTTGCCACTCTTCTTAAAGAGTGGGGTGTTACCAAGGCGGTTGTACGTACTATTGCCGAGGCGATGGTGATTCAAAATATTTTTGAGGATATCATTGTTTTAGCTGATATCCCAGATCGTTTATACCCTTTCTCTTTTGCTGTGAATGATTTGGAAGCTTTGGAGCATTTTCCTCCAAAAAGTATGATCGAGCTTAAAATCGATACGGGAATGCATCGAAATGGCATTGCTATAGAGCAGATAGAAGAGGCAATAGGGCGTATTGTGGGCAAAGGATTGCGATTACGGGGGGCTTTTACCCATTTTCGTAGTGCCGATGTGCTTGGCAGCGAGCTTTTTTGGCAAGAGCTTAACTGGCAAGAGGCAAAAGGGCGTATAGAGCGAGCCTGCAGATCCTATACTATTGCACGCCCAAGATTGCATTCTCAAAATAGTGCGGCTCTGTTTCGTCAAGGGCCCAAAGACGATTTTGCAAGAGTCGGGATCGCGATGTACGGCTATTTAGAGATGGATAGGGTCTTTGAACAGCCCCCTTTGGAGCCGGTACTTTCTTTGTGGGCCAAAAGACTCTCCAAAAGAAGACTCAAAAAAGGGGAGCGAGTGGGCTATGGAGGGGTGTTTGAGGCAACTAAAGATATGGTAGTCTCAACCTATGATGTGGGGTATGGGGACGGGATCTTTCGCTCCCAGCGTTACACCAAAGACAAGGAGATCTTGGGTCGGGTGAGTATGGATAGCATTGTCGTAGAAGGGGATGAAAAAGAGATCTGCGTTTTTGATGATGCCAAAGAGCTGGCCCACTCCTTGGGGACGATCAGCTACGAGGTGCTTGTGAAGCTCAATCCCTCCATTGCTCGATTTGTGAGATAAACCCCGTCTATTCCCATTTCTATCGCCTTTTCTAGCAGCCGCTCATCGAGCATAGCGATCACTTTGGTATCGAAAAGATAGTGTTCGGCTATTTTTTGCACCTCTTTGGCCAAATCAAGTTCCATCGTCACAAATTTCGCTCCCAAAGCGTTGGCATAGACCGCTTCGCTTGCCTTATTGATACGCGCGGCTGCAAGGATCTGCTGATCGTAGCAGTAGCGAAGCAGCTCAAGATCATAATCGAACCATACCACTTCATCGGCTTTAGTGGTGGCGATATCGGCTTTGGAGGCGATGGGTGTGAGGGTAGGAGCTGGTATGAGGGGGTGGTTTAGGATGATCACCCTTTGGCTCCCGCACACTTTTTGGAGCAGTAGTATTTACCATCCTTTATGATCGCCTCGCGGCTACTGATAAAAGTGTGGCACTTTTCGCACTCCACCATCACGTCGCTTTCCTTATTTGGCAGCGGCTTTTTTTTGAAGAAAAAGTAATAAATTGCTCCAATGATGGCAATGAGTAACAGCAGTTTAAACAATGTCTTCTCCTTTTATGATCAAATAGTTTCGTTTGCCTCTAGACTCAAGTCGATAGTTTGTGAGATTTTTGAGTTCCTTGTCCACCTCTGCGCCTTTGTAGAGCAGCAGCGTCGTATCTGGAGTAATGAACCCTTTGGCCAAATCTAAAAGCAAAGGGGTCTTGGTAACGGCTCTGGAGGTGATGAGATCGGCCGCAAAGGGCTCTATCTGCTCCACCCGCTTTGGCGCCACCTCTACATTATCCAGATCCAAAGAGGAGGCGATATAGCGCAAAAAGCTGGCCCTTTTTTGTCTGGGCTCGGCCAGCACCCAGTGGGTCTGGGGCATGGCGATGGCGAGCATCAGTCCCGGAAATCCTGCTCCCGTGCCGATATCGAGGGCTTTTTTGATATTTTGATCCAAAAAACGTAAAGGATACAAAGAGTCTTCGATATTGGCCTCTACTTCCTCTTTACTTTTGGCGCCTGTGAGGTTGTGGACTTTGTTCCATTCAAGCAGCTTATCGGTAAAAAAGTCTAATTTTTCTTTCATAACAGATGCCCCATCTTCTCCTTTTTGGTGCGCAGGTACTCCTCGTTGTGAGGATTGGAGGGGATGAGGATGGGGATACGCTCGATGATCTGGACATTTTTGAGGCTTTCGATCTTTTTGGGATTATTGGTAAGGAGTCTGATCTTGTCGATACCGTAAAAATCTAGGATAAACTCCACTATCTCATAGGTGCGTTCATCCGCAGCAAAGCCTAACTGGTGGTTGGCTTCGATGGTATCGTACCCTTTGTCTTGCAAAGCGTAGGCGTTGACTTTGTTGAGTAGTCCGATGTTGCGTCCTTCTTGACGCAAATAGATCAGCAGCCCTCCATTCTTGGCGATGAAGTCCTGGGCAAAACGCAGTTGTTCGCCGCAATCGCACTTTTGGCTCCCTAGTGCATCACCCGTTAGACACTCTGAATGGACCCGTACCACGGGAGCCTCACCAAAAGGTCGCTTCATCATCACCAGATGTTCTTTGCATCCTTGGGCAAAGCACTGGATATCAAACTCTCCAAATTTGGTAGGCAGTTTGGCTACTTCGCTGATCTTTATCTCCATCTCCTCTTCTTTTTGGTACAATTTAAACAATTATAGCAAAAGGTGGTATATGTTAAGACGACTGCGCAGACTCAGACTCCATCCGGTTTTACGGGATATGGTGCAAGAGACGCATCTGAGGGTAGAAGATTTTATCTACCCTCTTTTTGTACGAAGCGGCGAGGGGATAAAGAATGAGGTAGCCTCTATGCCAGGTGTGTATCAGATGAGCATAGACGAGGCGATCAAGGAGTGCGGGGAGCTCAAGACTTTGGGTATCAAAGCGATCATCCTTTTTGGCATTCCAGATGTCAAAGATAGTGTAGGCAGCGAGGCGCTGTGCGATCACGGCATCATCGCCGAGGCTATCCGCCAGATCAAAAGAGCCCATCCCGATATATTGGTGGTGACGGATCTTTGCTTTTGCGAATATACCGACCACGGCCACTGCGGCGTGCTCGATCTCAAGCTTGGCACCGTGGACAACGACGCTACGCTCGCACTTTTGGCCAAACAGGCGGTGGTGCATGCAAAGGCCGGCAGCGATATGATAGCGCCAAGCGGGATGATGGACGGGATGGTGGCGGCTATTAGGGCGGGTCTTGACGAGGCTGGCTTTAGCCATATTCCCATCATGAGTTACTCCACCAAGTTCGCAAGCGCCTACTACGGCCCCTTTCGGGATGTGGCGGAGTCGGCTCCAAGCTTCGGGGATCGCAGAAGCTACCAGATGAATCCAGCTAACAGGAGAGAGGCGATACTAGAGAGCATCGAGGATGAGAGCGAAGGCGCCGATATTTTGATGGTCAAGCCGGCTTTGGCATATCTGGATATCGTTCGGGATATCAAGGAGGTGTCGATGCTACCGCTGGCTGTGTACAACGTCAGTGGCGAGTACTCCATGCTCAAGATGGCGGCAAAGGCTGGTGTGATCGACTATGAGCGGGTGATGATGGAGACACTGATTGGTTTCAAAAGAGCGGGTGCGGATATCATCATCTCCTATCACGCCAAAGAGGTGGCGAAACTGCTATAATTGTCTTTTACTTTTTGGCAAGGATTGGGTGTGCGACACTTTTTGAGTTTAAAGGACTTTAGCAAAGAGGAGATTTTGGAGATGATCGAGCTTGCTCGCACCATAAAAAAGCAAGCGAAAAAAAAAGATTTCGTTCCATATCTGCAAAACCAGACTTTGGCGATGATTTTTGAGAAGAGCTCCACGAGAACTCGGGTGAGCTTTGAGGTGGGGATCTATCAGCTAGGAGGCATCGGGCTCTTTCTGAGCAAAAACGATATCCAGCTAGGAAGGGGTGAGCCGATGAAAGATACGGCGAGGGTGGTGAGCCGGATGTGCGATATGGTGATGATCCGCACCTACGCCCAAGAGACGCTCGAAGAGTTTGCCAGATATAGCCAAGTGCCCGTCATCAACGGCCTTACGGACAAGTATCATCCGGTGCAGCTAATGGCAGACTACCTCACTATGATAGAATATGATAAAGCAAAAAATCCGGTAGTGGCCTATGTGGGAGATGGAAACAATATGGCCCACTCCTGGCTGATGCTAGCTTCTAAACTAGGTTTTACTTTGCGTATCGCCACGCCAAAGGGATACGAACCAGATAAAGAGGTAGTAGAGGATGCCTTGGAGTTCGCCAAAAAAAGCGGCGCTACCATTGAGCTGGGACACGACCCCAAAACGG
>JALWCE010000045.1:0-16146 GCA_027036935.1 Nitratiruptor sp.
CCTTTACGCTCAACTTCAACGCTTTACAGATCGGCGCACTGTTGCTCACAGTCATTTTGGCTTGGAAAACTACCGACAACGGAGAAACTAACTATATAGAGGGGATCTCTCATTTAATGTTTTTTGCATGTTTTGCCGTTATTGCAGCTTTTTATTAAGGAGCCATCATGAAACGCCGCACCTTTTTGACTTCTTCAGCACTCGCTGGCGCCGCACTGCTTGGCGGGTGCAAAAGAGAAGAAAAAGCCAACTTTTCCATCTCCAAAAGAAAAAAGATCACTATCAAGTTGGCCACAAGCTGGCCCGCTAATTTTCCAATTATGGGCGAGGGAGTAGACCGCTTTGCCCAAAAGGTAGCCAAGGCTACCGATGGAGATGTGCAGATTAAAGTATTTGCCAAAAATCTTTTGGTGCCAGCTTTGCAGGTCTTTGACGCTTGTAGTGCCGGGCAGATCGATGCTTTTCATTCCGGTCCGTACTACTGGAAGGGCAAAAATCCCGCATTTGCCCTTTTTGGCGGCTTTCCCTTTGGCTTTAGCTCTAACGAAATGGGAGCATGGATGCTTTTTGGAGGAGGGCTCAAGCTGTGGCGAGAGCTCTACGCCAGATACAACCTCTATCCTTTGCTTGGCGGCAATACCGATGTGCAGATGGGCGGGTGGTTTCGCAAAAAGATAAAAAGCCTAGAAGACCTCAAAGGTCTTAAGATGCGCATACCAGGACTAGGCGGAGAGGTGATGGCAAAACTTGGGGTCAATCCGATATTGCTGCCAGCAGGCGAGATCTACACGGCCCTCGATCGTGGCACCATCGACGCTACCGAGTGGGTGGGACCGGCACTGGATATCAAAATGGGTTTTTACAAAGTGGCCAAATACTACTATAGCGGATTTCACGAACCGGGCAGTGTCCTAGAACTCACATTCAACAAGAAATTTTGGGAAAGCCTGCCAAGAGATATTCAACAAATTATCACCAGCTGCTCCAATGAGCTCAACGCCACGATGGTCTATGACTTTCAAGACAAAAACGCCAAAGCTTTGCAAAAACTCAAGCAACTAGGAGTCCATCTTGAAAAGTGGCCGCCCCAGATCGTAGAGGCGGCCAAAAAGGCGTTGATGCAAGTTATCAAAGAGCAAAGCGCCAAAAGCGAGGATTTTAGAAGAGTTTGGAGTATAATAGAGCCATACTGGATGCAAAATAGAGAATGGAGCGCTTTGGGCCTCAAAAACTTTTTGGAGATGCGCGATGGATAAAAAGATAGGATTTTGGGAGGCCTACTCCATAGGAGTGGGCGGGATGATAGGCGGCGGGATATTCGCCGTTTTGGGTCTGACCATTGAGCTGGCCAAAGGGGCCGCGCCTCTGGCCTTTTTGTTCGCAGGACTCATCGCACTACTCACCTCCTACTCTTACGCCAAGCTCTCGGTGCGTTACCCCAGCGAAGGGGGGACGGTGGAGTTTTTGGTCCAAGGCCTTGGAAACAATCTTTTTAGCGCCTATCTCAACACTTTGCTGCTAGCTAGCTACGTGATCATGCTGGCTCTTTATGCCTATGCCTTTGGCAGCTACGCCAGTGCCATGATCTTTGGCCATGAGATAGAGCTGTACAAAAAAATCCTCATAGCTTTTGTCTTGGCTTTTTTTACTTTTCTTAATTTCCTAGGTGCCTACATCAGCGGCAAAACAGAAGATATTATGGTCTTTTTAAAAGTAGCGATCTTACTACTCTTTTCGATCCTTGGATTTTTTACCGGTGACTTTTCCAAACTCTCCCCCGAGCATTACGAGAGTTTTATCAAAATTCTCACAGGAGGTCTTATCATATTTTTGGCGTACGAGGGGTTCGAACTAATAGCCAATACCGCTGCCGATATCGAAAATCCAGAGAAAAATCTCCCGCGAGCCTACTATGCGGCGGTGCTGACCACCATCTTTATTTATGTACTTGTCGCCGCCGTAGCCGTAGCCAATCTCACCTACGAGCAGGTGGTCAAATACAGCGACTACGCCCTAGCCGTAGCGGCCAAGCCATTTTTGGGCGATTTTGGCTTCATCCTCATAGGTATCGCCGCCTTGCTCTCTACCTCTTCGGCCATCAATGCCACCTTGTATGGAGGAGCCAGAGTGAGCTATCTCGTGGCCAAAACGGGCGCTTTACCCCAAGAGTTTAGCCGCAAAATCTGGAAACACGGCACCGAAGGACTTTTGATCCTTGGGGCCGTCTCTATAATCTTTGCCATCGTCTACAACATCCAAAATATCTCAATAGCCGGAAGCCTTGGCTTTTTGATCATCTTCGCAGCGGTTAACTATGTTAACTTTCGTCTCTACAAGGAGACCAGATCAAACCGCTGGATCAGTTTTGTAGCTTTTGTACTCTGCCTTTTCTCCATCGCCGTGCTCGTTGGATATAACGCCCGGCACAATCCCCAAAATCTCCACTCCTCTTTAGTCGTTTTGGTTTTGACCTTTTTATTTGAACTTTTGTATCGCAGTCTGAGCTCCGTACGCCTCCAAAGCCATATCGATCCACGATTAAAGGTGCGGGAAAAATTTATGCGAGCCCACCATATTTTTTTACAGCCAGTCCTTAAAATCCTTAAAAATATGTTTAAAGATCTAGAAGCGTACGAAGTGGTCCAAACCAGCAGTATCGATCTTTACTTAGTGAGCGAAGGCAACCACAAGCGGATTAAAAAAGAGTTTTTTGACCACCTCAATAAAGCCCTCAAACACAAAAGTGAGAAATTTGTGCATCTGCATATCCTCACACCCAAACAAAAAGAGCAACTTCCCCAAAATAGCCAAAAGATCAAACTATGAGCGATAGGGGATCTTGTCCTTGAGCCCAGCCTTTTCAAAACCTTTGAGGCGTAAGCGGCAGCTATCGCATACGCCGCACGCCTCATCGCTATTTTGATAGCAGCTCCAAGTCAGCTCCAAAGGTACACCAAGCTGGGCTCCTACTCTAACGATATCCTCTTTTTTGAGATGAATGAGAGGAGTTTTGATCTCGATTTTGGTCTGGGGTTTGGTACCGGCATTGATCGCCTCTTGCATTTTTTGTATAAACTCTTCTCGGCAATCGGGATAGCCGCTGCTGTCCTCTTCCACTACGCCGATATAGATAGCCTCGGCTCCCTCCTTTTCGGCGATGGCTGCAGCGATACTCAAAAATATCCCGTTGCGAAAAGGGACGTAAGTAACGGGAATACCCGGTTTAATGCCATCAACGGGTACGGCTATACTCTTATCTACAAGGGCTGAAGCTCCAATCTGTTTAAAAAAAGGGAGATCGATTTCATAGGTTTTAGCATCTAGACTTTTTGCAATAGCTCCAAAAGCCTCTAACTCTTTTGCTTCTGTGCGTTGGCCATAGTTAAAATGGAGCGCTACGATCTCATACCCATCCTTTTGAGCGATATACGAGGCGACAGCGCTATCCATTCCTCCACTTAAAATACAGACGGCTCTTTTCATGACATCCCACTTTTTTATAGATTGATCGGTACTCGTTTGAAATTCTATCAAAACAAGGATGTGCTTTGAAGTAGTCCGAAAAGCTCACAAAAAGCAGACCCTCATTTCTGAGCCAACGACTAAAGATATCCAAAGCCTCCATCTTATACGAATCCTCCAAATAGATAAAAAGATTTTTACAAAAAATGGCATCAAAAACAAAGGGAATATCCTTTTGCTCAAAAAGATTACCGCACACAAACGTAATTTTTTGTTTTACCTGCTCTTTAATCTCATACCACTCCCCACTTTTATAAAAGTATTTGGCTAAAATCGAGGGCGGGACGTTGCGTACATCTCTTGCTTGATAACGCCCTATTTTAGCTTTTTGGATAGCTTTGGGATTAAGATCCATCGCTAAAATATTAAAATTTTCAATCCCTTGCTCCATCAGCTCTATAGCAATTGTGTACGGCTCCTCCCCATTTGCGCAGGGTAAGGAGAGTAAAGAGATACGAGTTCCTCCCCTTTGTCGCAAATACTCTATCAAAATATCGATATCAACCCTCTCTCTATAAAAAAAACTTTGAGAAACCAGTAGCTCTTCGAGTAAAGCATAGTAGAGCCTCTCTTTGTTAAGAAGATGAAAATAGAGCTCCTCACACTCTTGAAGATTCTTTTGGCGCATCACATCCAAAACTTTATCCACAAAAACCTCTTTTTTTCTCCTAAAAGTAATCCCCGTGGTCATAGTAAGAAAGGAGATAACGCGCTCCATACACCCTTTTGTCATTTTAGGTCCTATACTGGGCAAGTTTTTGATTGAGTTTTTCTATTTGACGATAAAGATTCTCTGTAGCCTGAGCAATCTCTTCCACATTTCGAGCGTTTATGGAGGTGATCTCATTAATCTTGTCCACTTCGTCAATGATATGCTCTATATCGCCGATAATCTTTTTAATACTTTCAGAGGTGTGCGAAGAGCTTTGAACGGTATCATTCATCACTTTGGATATTTTTTCGATGTCTTGAGCGATCGGTTTGGTCTCTTGGGAAAGTTTGGCTATCTTCTTAGCGTTTTGGGATATTTTCTTATTGATAAAGTCGATTCTTTTTAGCAACTGCGTAATCGTCTCAAAGACCGTATCAACATGCTTTCTCGACTTCTCCGCCAATCCTCTGACCTCATCGGCCACTACTGCAAAACCCTTACCGTGCTCGCCCGCTCTTGCCGCCTCTATCGCAGCATTTAAGGCCAAAAGGTTGGTCTGATTGGAGATATCTTCAATAAGCCCCAACACCTCTTTACTTCTATCGGCGGCTTTGGCTAAATCTTGCAACTCTTGGACTATAGCCGCTTCTTGATTGGAGCTTTGTTCTACGATCCCCAACAAACGGATAATTGAATGTTTAGCCCTTTGTAGTTGGGAATTTGCCCGAATGATCTCTTGTTGAGAATTTTCCATCAAAGTGGTAGACCGCTCCAAAGGCTCTTTGAGCTTCAAAGCGTTTTGTGCGGTATTAGAGACAAAATAGACCTCTTTTTCCATATTGTTTCCTATCTCGTTGACGGTGGAGAAGAGCTCTTTTGCCACTTTGGAGTTGTGATGATTGAATTGTTTAGCGCTTTGAATGGCATCCTTGGAAAAATTTATGAGTCGATCCACATTTTTGGCGATATCGGCTATTTCATCCTTACCCTCTATTTGCATCTGTGTAGAAAAATCTCTCTTTTGGACGATGGTATGCAGAGTCTGCTTCATCTTCTGAATAGGGATGTTGATGCTGCGATAGGCGATAAGATACCCCATAAAAAGAGCAAAAGCGATACCGATCAAAGAGAGGAGGCTAATGAGTATAAGTTCTCTTTTTTTAGCCGTTAGGCTCTTTTGAATATCTTCTAAAATAGTCTTGGCCATAAAATTTTCTACTTTTTTGAGCAAATTAATCTTTTTGGTAATGGTATCAAACCAGTGAGATGGATCGATGCCAAAACCGCCATTTTGAGCGTTGGTTATAGCAATATTTTCCATTCTTTTTACCTCTTCGATTATTGGACCTCGTATCGTTTTTTTATAAAAGGAGACAAATTTATCGGGAGCCGCCTCCTCAAAGGCTTTTAAAAAGGCCTCTTGCTGACTTACCAGTCGAATAAATTTGACAAAAAAGCCAGGTAAAAAACTATCCTTTGCAAAAGCATTAGAAAGAACCGCCCGCTCTATTCCCGCTCGTTCTTTGGCCAATAAAAAATCGGTATAAGCGATGAGCTCTCGTACAATCACGGGATTGGAAGCTCTTTTAGAGATCAGAGCAATCGTATCGATAAAGTAGGCGTTAAGTTGGGTATAAAAAGAGATAGCCTTGGGGGTAGATATAGAAAGAGTACGGACTTTGCTCCTAATGGAGGAAATTTTACTTATCATCTTTAAACTCTTTTGCAAACGCTCAAATACAACCGGATCGATACTGCTCTCATCCAATGATTGAAAAATTTTTTGCAATTTAATAATCTTTTGATCGCTCAAATGCCATTGTGCCCTTATCTGGGAGGCAAACTTTTCGCCTCTAGAACCTAAAAAACCAGCGGTACGTCCCCGCTCCTTTTGCAATTCGTGTACGAGATTGGATATGGCTACGGAGAGCTCCAAGGAGTTTTTCAAAAGACGATCTTCTTGATAGGCACGATAATCGGTATAAATAATTTTAGCCGAAAGCAAAACAATATAGAGTATGAAAAAAGCGATCAAAAGAGTCAGCTTGGCCCGAATACTCGAAAACATATCCAATCTCCTCAATGTTTGTTACAATTACTATAAAAAAACGGCGGAATATAATGGTTGAAATAGAAAATTTTACCCCACTTATTTTTAATAGGTATATTATCGATAAAATCACCGATCTTTTAACACAAAAAGATGTGGAACTGCTCATCGTAGACAACAATACAATCCAAGAGCTCAATAAAGAGCACAGAGGCATCGATCGACCAACTGATGTTTTAAGTTTTCCTCTAGCAAGCAACCCCACCAATATGCTAGGCAGCATCGTCATAAGCGCCGATAAAGTCCAAGAGGCCGCCAAAGAGTACGGCCATACTCCCCAAGAGGAACTTATACTTTTGTACATCCACGGGCTTTTACACCTTTTAGGATTTGATCACGAAACCGATAATGGAGAGATGAGAAAAAAAGAGAAAGAGCTGATCGAAAGGTTCGCTCTTCCTCAAAGCTTAATCATAAGGAATAGCTAGTGGAGTACATCATTTTCATCCTCTCTATGGCTGCTTTGATCAAGGGAGCTGATTTTATTATCAAGGAGTCTGAGCGAATTGCTCTACACTTTGGTATTAGTGAGTTTGTCATTGGAGCTACACTCATAGCTTTAGGGACTAGTCTACCTGAGATGGCTGCAAGCGTGATGGCCAGCTATCACCATAAAAGCGATCTGGCGGTCTCCAATGTCATAGGAAGCGTAATACTCAATATCACCTTAGTGCTAGGTTTAGTCTTTTTAATAGCCAAAGAGATCCATCCAAGACGAGATATCTTTGGCAAAGATAGCGCATGGGCGCTCTTTCCTATCTTGCTCTTTTTGCTCGTATCCTACGATGGGACCATTAGCCGTTTAGAGGGCTTTTTCTTTCTTTTATTGATGGCTGGTTATCTGCTCTTTTTGGCTAACGAGCCCGCTATCGTAGCGGGTGAAGTGGAAGAGGAGCTACTCAAAGAGAAGTTTAATTGGCCTCCTACGCTTATTATGCTGCTGATTGGATTTGTGATGGTAGTCTATGGGGCCGATTTTGCCGTTAAGAGTGCGAGTAGCATTGCTCGAAGTCTTGGAGTGAGCGAATGGATTATTGGGCTTTTCTTGGTGGCTTTTGGTACCAGTTTGCCAGAACTCGTCGTCAGCGTCGTCGCCGCTATGAACAAAAAAGCGGATATGAGTATTGGCAATATCATCGGTTCTAATGTGGCCAATTTCAGCGTAGTTTTGGGCTCTGCCTCTTTGGTCAATCCGTTAAAAGTGGATTTTAGCACCTATGGCTTTGATATTGCTACGGCGTTAGTGGTCTCGGTGATGCTGGTCTTCATCACCGCTAATAAACTTTACAACAAATCAGCCGGCATCGCCTTGATGGTCACTTTGGCCGTTTTTGCTCTAAACCATATTCCTTGAAATAACCAAGCTCTATGAGCTTTTCATAAATTTTAGCAACGATGGGGCCCGCAGCACTCCCTCCATGCCCCCCGTGCTCTACAAGCACCGTTACCACAAACTTTGGTTGATTAAAGGGAGCGTAGGTGGTCAGCCATGCATGAGAACGGCTATAATATTGCAGCTCATTTTCTTTCATTCTTCGCTTTTCGTTTTGGGGTATGCTCACCACTTGCGCCGTTCCAGTCTTTCCAGCTACTTTGACTTTTGAGCGATGTAAACGATAAAAAGCTGTCCCCTTGGGATGATTGCACACCTCATACATCCCCTTTTGAATAAAAGGGAGCATCTGCTTTTGAATAGCAGTCAGGACATCTTTGTATTTTGGCTGGATATCCTTGTCTATAAAACTTTTGGCAAAATGGGGAGTAGGGAGTCTACCCGTCGCCAAAAGAGCGGTATAACGACTCATCTGTATGGGAGTGACCAAATCATACCCTTGCCCGATAGCCGAAACTACGGTCTCTCCTTGATACCAAGGTTGCCCATATTTTTTCATTTTCCACTCTTTATCTGGGATTACTCCAAGAAACTCATTGGGTAAATCGATACCGCTTTTTCCCCCAAAACCCATTCTTCGCAAGTCCTTGGCGATCTTGTCAATGCCAACTTTCAAACTCCCCTCATAAAAGTAGACATCACAGCTCTCCCGAATCGCTTTTACCAGCTCCACTTCGCCGTGCCCCCTTGTTTTCCAACAGCGAAATTTTCTTGTTCCCAATTTGATCGCCCCATTGCAGTAAAAGGGGGTATAGGGAGTGATCTTGCGAGAGTCCAAAAAGGAGAGTCCCACACCCATCTTAATCGTCGATCCGGGGGGATAGAGGCCATTGACGAGCTTATTAGTAAATGGGTGATTTAAATCGGTAATAAGAGCCCTCCATTGTTGGCGAGAGATTCCGCTCACAAACATATTCAAATCATACTCTGGAAAGCTCCCCGCCGCTAAAATCTCCCCGTTGGTCTTCATCACGATAGCCACACCCGCTTTATCTTTGAACAGATCTTGAATAAAACGCTGCAACCGTAGATCCAAAGTAAGGTAGAGGTGGTGATTTTGTTTTGGAGGTACTTGCTCTAAAACATCGATAACTTTGTTAAAAGCGGTTACTTTGAGTTTTTTGTATCCAAGAGCTCCTTCAAGATAGTGATTATAGTAACGCTCTATTCCGCTTTTGCCTGTTATTCCGGTAATCTTGGCCACCTGATCTCTCTTTGCCTCCAATTTATTGGTACGGGAGACATATCCTATGACATGAGAGGCAACGCTTTTGTTTGGATAGTATCGTTTAAAAGTGGGCTCGATTTTGACAAGGGGTACAAGAGAGAGCTGCGTATAAAAAGGGAGCATCTTCTCATATTGTACAAAAGGGACCACTTCGATAAAGTGGTGATTGTATACAGAGTCCTTTTTAAGATATCGGCGTCGTAATTTAGTAGCGTTGAGATCGGGAAAATCCTTAACCAAAATCCCTATCATCTTATCCAGATCCTCTTTGTTTCTCAAACCGGGTGCCAACTTAATCTTAAAACCTATATTATTAACGGCTAATGGGATACCGTTGCGATCAAAGATCTCTCCTCGAATAGGAGCTATCCACTCCTTTTTAATCATATTTTGTTTGGCCAAAGCCTCATAGTAATTATTGGATTTGATAGAGATATAATACACCCGACTCAAAAGTATCAACCAGATTAAAAAAAAGAGAGCAAAGAGCAGTTTACTACGCATATAATCCCACTATTACCATATCGACAACAAGATAGAGCCAAAAGATCTCCCACCTAGGATGCCACGGGATTTGTAGCATCCAAAAAAAGCCAACAAGAGCCATCATAAAAAGAGTATAGACCAGCAGCACACCCAAAAATCTGATACAAATCCCGCATATTAAATAGGATAAAAGTTGTCGTAATAAATAGTAGCTTCCAACAACAGCAACAATCAAAACCACAAGAGGAATGGTATGATCAATTTGAAAAAAGTACAGATACAAGAGCCACGCCGTCTTTTCTTTGATAGAAGAAGCAATAAAAAGCCTCCAAAAAGCCACGCCCAAAAATATGGGCAAATAGGGATAAATCGTCGTTAAAGGCTCATACAACAAAAGAGCCGCGACAAATAAAAACCCTTTTAGGAAATTTTTTTCATCATGGCCACTTCGTTGCAGATAGGAAAATGTTTGCATTTTATGCAGTCTTGCCAAATTTTATGTTCGGGGATATTCTCTTTTTGTATCTCATCAAATCCTAATTTTTCAAAAAATTCTTTATTATATGTCAAAGAGAGTACCTCCTTAACAGCGAGGGCTCTGCCTTCTTCTAAAGCTCTTTGCACCAATTCTTTACCAATACCCTTGCCTTGATACCTCTCATCTACGATAAGACTCCTAATCTCAGCCAAAGCGATACTATGGATATGCAGCGCCACATAGCCAAGGATTTGCTCACCCATCTTGGCCACGATATACGATCGGATATTAGTAGCAATCTCATCATTGCTTCGCGGCAAGATTATACCATTTTCTACATACTTTTTGACAATTTCTTGCATTTGGGGGATATCAGTGAGTATCGGCTTTTTGTACAGTATCTGCTCCAAAAATATGCTCCAATATCTTTTGCTTAAGCTCTTCAATCCCCCTCTTTGTCACACTTGATACTAGTAAAGCTTTGGGATTTTTATTTTTGATTTTGGCAATTTCGCTCTGTTTGAGCTTATCAGCTTTTGTATACACCTCCAAAATCATTTGATCGCCTTTTTTTATACTCTCTAAAAACTTTTTGGTCTCCTCGTCTATTGAAAGGTTTGGATGTCTTGCATCCCTGAGATGGACAAAGACCCGTATAGCGTCACGATTGGCCACAAAATGCGTAAGATTGCGCTGCCACTCCTTTTTAAGCGTTTTGCTCGTCTTGGCATATCCATAGCCAGGCAAATCCACAAACCGTAGCGGATAGTGCTCTTGCCCTATCTTA
This sequence comes from Nitratiruptor sp., assembly GCA_027036935.1. Lineage (GTDB taxonomy): Bacteria > Campylobacterota > Campylobacteria > Campylobacterales > Nitratiruptoraceae > Nitratiruptor. The sequence goes on from JALWCE010000045.1 coordinate 10,657, forward strand.
TAACTCACATCAAAAAAATTGATCAGTTTGGTTTTTCCGGGAGTAGCTGAACTTTTTGCCAAACCTTTTCTATCCACAAGGGCATTGAGCAAACTACTCTTTCCAACATTGCTCCTACCCATAAAAGCCACCTCACTTCTATCTTGAGGAGGAGCTTGTTTGATACTTGGAGCGGAAGTAACAAATTTTGCCTCTGCTACCCTAATCATTTCTCCTCGATCTTAAGTATCATTTTTACAGGTTTATTTTCATTACCCTTGACCTCTATTTTAGAAGCAGCTAAATCAATAACGACTAACTGAGCGTATATCTTTTTTTGATCGGGATATTGGATGACTTGCACATTTTTACTGAGCAAATACTCCTTTTTTTTTGGTAAATAGACGATTTTACCCGCTTTTCCCTCGTAATATTTCCCTTTCTTATCATAAATTTTAAAAGTAACATGGCCTACGGCGTCTATTTTGATCGGCTTTTTATCCTTATTAAAATAGATATAGACCCGATCAGCCTTAATCACATTTTTGCCCTTGGTTAAAATGACATGGCCAATAAACTGGGTAAAAAACCTTTGCTGATTGGCCTCAAACCTATCGGCTTGAATCTGCACCTCACCCGCACTCAAAACCATAGCCATCAAACATAAATAGACAATCTTTTTCATTTATAGACTCTTTATCAAAGCGATGATGTTTCTTGCTCGTATTGTACCAGTTTTTTGATTATAAAATAATTCATATCCGACTATGTCCATTGTAGATGTATGCAAATCGAAAAATAGAGGCACTTTGAGTATCTTTTGGGAGATATTGTACAACGCATACTCGCAATGAAATGCCATATCTTTTCTATAAAAGCGTACATTATGCCGTAATCGCAAAAGTTTCTCGCTGTAACGCCCCTCTTGAGCGAGAAACCGCTCGTCTTGATACTTTGCCTCCATTTTCCAAATCTTAAGCAATCTACCCTTTTTAATACCCTTTTGAGCAGTAAGCCAAAACTCCTCTCCTTGAGGCGTAAGCAGAGTAAATACAAACTTTTTTATTTGTAATTGGGGCACATTGACGTTTTGCACGTTCACCTCAACAGGATGCAAGAAAAAAAGCCACCCAAAAATAAACAAAAAAAGTGCCGCTAAAAGTAGATAACTTCTCACTCACTAGTCCACAACTCTAAATAGCGCCGATATTGGCCATTTTTGGCAAGCAGCAACTCTATCATCTCCCGCACCGCCCCCTCACCGCCTTTGGATCGCAAGACATACTCTACACGATCGCGCACATACTCTACCGCATCAGCCGGAGCAAAGGAGTAGCCAACGCTTTGCAACAGACGAAAATCGTTTAGATCATCGCCAATAGCCGCTATATTTTCCAAAGGCACGCCGCTTTTTTGGCTTACATCCAAAAGCGCCTCTTTTTTATCCTTGATATTTTGATAAAGATAAGAAATTCCTAGCTCTTTAGCCCTATATTCTACGATATTTGAACTTCTACCCGTTATAATGGCGGCTTTGTTGCCAAGACGAAGCCACTGCACAATAGCAAAGCCGTCTTTGACATTGAAGCTCTTGAGCTCTTCACCGCCACTGGTATATGTGATCTTTCCGTCAGTCATACAACCATCCACATCTAGTACGATAAGCTCTATCATAACACCCCTTTCGTACTAGGAAGCCCGGCCCGCTCATCTATGCGCAAAGCCCGGCGCAAAGCTACGGCCAAAGCCTTAAAAGAGGCTTCAGCGATATGGTGCTTATTTTTACCTCGAAGCTTGCTTAGGTGACAGGTAATACGGGCGTTAAAGACAAAAGCTTTGAAAAATTCTTCAAAAAGCTCGCAGTCAAACGCTCCTACTTTCCCATCCAAAGAGACCTCATACACCAAAAAAGGGCGGTTGGAGAGATCCAAAGCGCACTGGATCGCCGCCTCATCCATCACCACTACGCTATCACCAAAACGCTCCCTGTTTTTTGGGGGAAAAGCCGCTTTATGCAGCGCTTCGCCCAACACAATCCCCACATCTTCAACGCTATGGTGAAAATCGATGTGAATATCTCCCTTACATACAACCTCAAGATCAAATCTAGCATGTTTGGCTAAAGCTTCAAGCATATGGTCAAAAAATCCGATCCCCGTATCGATTGTACTTTGACCTTTTCCATCAATACCAAGCCGTATAACAATATCGGTCTCTTTGGTTACTCTTTTAATCTCTACCATTTTACTTCCTTATAACAAAGGCTCCCGCATAGCGCCCCTGCTTGATAAAATCTCTCGCTTCGGCCTCACTTTTAAATCCTGTAAGCCAGACGCGATACAAAGGCTCGCCTTCTATAATCATCTTTTTGATTATCGCTTTGTACCGACCTTGGACGAGCGCATTTTTCTCTTGCGTGATTTTTGCCCCTTCATATCTGCGAAAAGAGCCTATTTGTACGGCAAAATCGCCAAGCACCATCTCCTTTTGGCTTTGACTGCTCAGGGTCTCTATCGTAGAGCCAAAACCCAAAACCTCCAGCTCCACTGGCGCCGTTCCTGTCTTTATCATATCAAGCTGTTTGGCCGCCGCATAGGAAAGATCGATGATCCTATCCTCTACAAAAGGACCTCTGTCGTTGATACGCACTATAGCGGTACGTCCATTTTTTAAATTGGTCACCTTAACTATCGTATTCATCGGTAGCGTCTTGTGAGCAGCCGTAAAATCGTACATATTGTAAAACTCTCCACTACTGGTTCGCTTACCATGAAAATTGGGCCCATACCAGCTAGCAATCCCTTGATATCTACTCCCCACCCCCACCACGGTGGGATGGTAGGTCTTGCCGTTGATCTGATAAGGCTTCATCGTAGCTTTATTGAGATACGAACTCTTTGAATGAGCAGAATTTTGTGGAGGCGCATAAACAACACTCTGTTTGGAGCCACATCCACCCAAAATAAATAAAAGGAGAGAAAAACTTACGGCTTTAATAAAGTACCACAAGCCGCTCTCCAATTTTTAAGAAATTATTCTTTTTATTGTTCCATAACTTAAGCTTTCTTACATCAACGCCAAATTTTTTGGCTATTTTTACAAAATTATCCCCTTTTCGTACTCTATAGAGCCGATGATGTTTAGCGGCTACGGGAATCTTAAGAGAAATCCCCGGATGGATCAAGTTGTTTTTGAGCCTATTCAATCTTTTTAACCTGGCCACTTTTACACCAAAGCGGCGGGCAATGCCATATAAAGAGTCGCCGGGTCGCACTTTATAAGCAAAAAATCTCCTCGCACTCCTCTGTTTTGGCGGTCTATACTTGGAGGGAGTGTATCTTTTTTTAAACTGGTCAAATTTCATTTTTGGAATGTAAATCGTATACTTAGGAACATTTGGAGGAGTAAAATTTTTACGAATATGGGGGTTGAGCTCTTTGATATAGTGATATTGCACCCGGATCTTTCTAGCCACATAGCCCAAGTCCTCTCCACCTTTTACGTTAACCGGCACTACATCATACTCCTCACCCCGAGTGAGCATATAGGCAAGTTCGCTGTTGAGTCGATACTCCTTATCACTTGCCATAAGGGCTAGCATAACAATTTTATACAAGTACTCCCTGCTCTCTTTTGGCAAATACCTTTTTTTGGGGTCTATAAGTACCATCAAATCATCCGTCCCAGCCCGCTGGATAGCTCTTTGGAGCGTCCCTTCTCCGGCATTATAGGCTAAAGCCGCCAGATACCACTTTCCAAACATTGCATGAAGATTTTTTAAATATTTAATAGCCGCATTAGTAGCTTTATACGGATCTCTCCTCTCATCTACAAATCTATCTACACGTAGCCCATACTTTTTAGCCGTCCCTTTCATAAACTGCCAAATACCTACGGCTCTTTTTTTTGAGCGCGCATGGGTGGCGAAATTGGACTCCGCCATCGCCATAAACAAAAAGACCTCCGGTACGTTTTGAGCATTGATGAGCTTAACAAGATCGGGAATGAAATAGGTCTGAATCCTATTGATATTGAAAAAATTGTGGTATTTATATCTTGCATATCTTCGCTTCATCTGTAAAAACTTTTGCGAATGTAAAAAAGAGCGTGGAATATCGAGCCTATCTACCACATACTGATCGATTTTGTATTCATCTTTGAGGCTGTAACTAGCAAATAAAGGAGCTAGTAACAACCAAAATAGAAGTATAAAATAGCGCATAACTCTACTCTCCTTTATGGCTTAATCTAATATATTGTAAAAAGGGTGTAGGCATTCTTTGTAGTCTGCTCACATACCTCATCATAACTCCTACCCAAAAGCTCAGCAATCTTTTGAGCCACATACGGAGTAAAAGCCGGTTCGTTCCGTTTACCCCGATAAGGATGAGGAGTAAGATAAGGAGCATCTGTCTCGATGAGTATTCGCTCCATTGGAATTTTGGGCAAAATCTCCACCAATTTCTTGGCATTTTTAAAAGTCAACACACCACCAATACCATAATAGAAACGATCTTGAAGATCTAAAAGTATGGGACTAGCGTTAAAGCAGTGCAATACCCCGCCCTTTGGGCCGCTATGTTTTTGCAATAACTCCAAAGCATCGGCACTTGCTTCGCGAATATGGACGATAAGAGGTAGTTCTAGCTCTTTAGCCAGCTCTATTTGCTCCCTAAAAACCTCTTTTTGCAGCTCTTTTGTCTTTTCCTTCTCTTTTTCATCTTTGGGTAGCCGGTAGTAATCAAGCCCACACTCACCTATCGCCACGCATTTAGGATGTTTGGCCGCCTCTTGTATCACTAAACGGTCGTAGCCGGCAATATCGTAAGGATGGACACCTACGGCAAAATAGATCTCGTCGTATCGCTCGGCTAACTCCATAGCTCTTGGCAGATCCAATGGATCGGCTCCGGGAATGATAAAACGCTCTACCCCCGCCTTTTTTGCCCGCTCTATCACCTCCTCAAGATCTTTGTAAAACTTTGGGTGATCTAAATGGGTATGGGTATCGACGATCAACTTCTCTCCTTGAGCAGTTTTTTCGCAAAGTCTCTAGCCTCTTGAGCGATGGTCTCACCACTTATAATTCTAGCTATCTCCTCTTCTCTTTTATTATAGCCCAATTCCTCCACTTTACTCAAATTCCCCTCTTTTGTGACCAAAAAGTGCTGATCAGCCCTACTGGCTAGTTGCGCTTGATGACTGATGGCAAATATCTGATAGTTTTTGGCCAATTTTTGCAATATTTTAGCCACCGCCATCGACTCTTCGCCACTGATATTAGCGTCGATCTCATCAAGGATCAAAATCCCTCCTTTAGCTTTTACCTCGCTCCAAGAGACTAAAAAAGCGAGTCTGAGACGATTGTACTCACCAGAGCTGATCTTTTTAAAAGTAACGCCTCCAAGATGCACTACGGCCTTATCCCATCCCTTTGGGGTAAGCTTATCTAGCTTGAGTTCGATAGAAGCCATAGGCAAACGAAGTTGTGCAAGATAGCCGTTGATCTTT
>JALWCE010000045.1:16156-35721 GCA_027036935.1 Nitratiruptor sp.
AGCCGCCTCTTGGCGTTTTTGGCTTACTTTGCCGGCCAACTCCTCCAATTTTTTCGCCAACTTTTCCACATCTTTTCGTATGGCCTCTTTTTCAAAAAAGAGGTTTTCTAAACGCTCCAGCTCCGCTCTTTTTTTCTCTAGCTCTTCTAAAGCATTTTCTATCGAGCCGTAACGACGCTTCAAAGCCGAAAGCTGTTCCAATCGATCAAGGACCTCTTTGACATCGATCCCATCAAGCTCTTCTAAGCGATCTTTTTCGCTTCCCAAAATCTCTCGCAGTTCATTCATCACCGACTCAAAAAATTCTCCATTAGCTCCTATTATCTCTAATGCCCTACTCACCGCCCCTTCATACTCAAAAATCATCTCGGCTTCAGATATGGACTCGGCTATTTTCTCTTTTTTGGAGAGCTCCTTTTTAATTTGCATCAGCTCCTCGTACTCCCCTTTTTGGGGCTCTACCGAAGCAATTTTATGAATCTCAAACTCCAAAAACTCTTTGAGTTCTTGGGATCTTTGCTCTTTTTCCTCTAGCTCTTTGAGCTCCTTTGTTTTCGCCGTCCATTTTTTAAAACTCTCCTCTAATTCTCGTAACAGCTGAGGATATTGAGGATCTTGGACAAAATCATCAAGCATCAAAAGGATATTGGGGCTCTCAAAAAAGCTAAGATCTTTTTGACCCAAATAACGCACATACGGCTCAAAAAGTTTACTCAAAGCCTTTTTAGAGATAGTTTGATCGTTTAAAAAATAGCGCGCTTTTTCTTTTTTTACGGCACGCACTATCTGCACCTCTTGCTCTTGGATACCATATTTTTCTAGCTCCAGCTCTAACGCCACGACCATTTCACTCAGCTTCGCCTCTTGAGGACGTAGGCCAAAAAGAGCTAAAAGAGCGTCGATAAGGATACTCTTGCCAGCCCCACTGGGCCCCGTAAAGACCACCAGTCCCGGACGAAACTCCAAGATCACCTCATCAAAGCTCAAGTACTCTCGCACCAGCAGCCGCTCAACCATCAAATACCCCAACCAAGCTTCTCTCTTAAGACATTAAAGTAGTTGCGCTCTACCCTATGGATCAGTTTGGCTCCCACGGGAGCTTTTTTGACAATGACGATATCTTGGGGAGTAAACTCATACATATCCTGGCCATCCACGACAATCAGAGCCGATTTGCTTTTGGTCGTCACTTTAATCTCAAAATCTGCAGGCAGCACCAAAGGACGCTGAGTCAAAGAGTGGGGACAGATGGGAGTGAAGATAAAAGCCTCCAAAAAAGGATAGACTACCGGTCCTCCCGCAGAGAGATTATAAGCGGTAGAGCCAGTAGGAGTGGCGATGATGAGTCCATCGCCGTAGTAGCTATTAAGGAGCGTGTCGTTGGTAAAAGTTTCGATGTGGATCATCTTAGAGACCGCTGGACGGGTAAAGACCACATCATTAAAAGCGACGATTTTTTCTTTTTTGCCAAGGATGGAGACCTCTATCATCATCCGTGTATCAATGCGGTACTCCTCTTTTTTGAGCCTTTTGACAAATTCTGGCATATCGTCGGGATGAATGTCGGTCAAAAATCCAAGCCGTCCCACATTGATACCAAGGACTGGCTTGTGATAGGGATAGCTGCGTCTAGCTACGGAGAGCAGCGTGCCATCTCCACCCAAGGAGACCAATAGATCACACTTTTTGCACATCTGATCAAAACTCATTCCATCTCTTTCCGAGATGATTTGAGCGCTCGCTTTGTCTAGGGTGACTTTGATCCCCTCTTTTTCAAAAACTTTTTTTATTCTTTTATAGATAGGTTTGAGTTCGCTACCTCCGGGCTTGATCACCACTCCAACGCACTCTATTTTCATATTGCTCGCTTTTTTGCCATATTTTATCATATCTTTGTAAGATTAGCTTGTGTATAATTGGGCCAAAAATTGACAAAGGAATGCGAGTTGAGAACTGAGTACTGCGCCCAGCTTGATGAAAAAGATGTAGGCAAGGAGGTGGTCCTGTGCGGATGGGCCAACAGCTATAGAGACCACGGAGGGGTCATATTCATAGACCTCAGAGACAAAACAGGCATCATCCAACTTGTTTGCGATCCAGCAGACAGTCCCCAAGCACACAAGATAGCTTCCCGTGTTAGAGATGAGTACGTACTCGTAGCAAAAGGAAAGGTGCGCCTCAGAGGTGAGGGACTGGAGAACCCCAAACTCAAAACGGGTAAGATTGAAGTAGTGGTAGAAGATCTCGTGATCGAAAACGAGAGCGAGCCACTGCCCTTTTTGATAGGCGATACCAACGTCAACGAAGAGATTCGCCTCAAGTACCGCTACTTGGATCTACGGACCAAAGAGGCCTTTGAGACTTTTCAGCTTCGCTCCAAAGTAGCCATCGCCGCTAGGAACTTTTTGGATAAAAACGGCTTTTTGGAGGTGGAGACCCCGATCCTTACCAAATCGACCCCAGAGGGTGCAAGAGACTATCTGGTCCCAAGCCGCCTCTATCCGGGAGAATTTTACGCCCTGCCCCAATCGCCTCAGCTTTTCAAGCAGCTTTTGATGGTGGCCGGGTTTGATCGCTACTTTCAGATCGCCAAATGTTTTAGGGATGAGGATTTGCGAGCCGACCGCCAGCCAGAATTTACTCAAATAGACGTGGAGATGAGCTTTTGCACAGAAGATGAGGTGATCGAAGTGGCCGAAGGGCTCATCAAAGCAATATTCAAAGAAGCGGGTATCGAAGTAGCCACTCCTATTCGCCGCATACCTTACAAAGAGGCGATGGAAAAGTATGGCAGCGACAAGCCAGATCTCCGATACGGCTTGGAGCTCGTAGACGTGATCGATATATTCGAAAATACCGAGCTCAAGGTCTTTCGAGATATTGCCCAGTACAAAAAGCTCAACCGCATCAAAGCCTTGCCCGTCAAAGGGGGAGCCGAGGCGCTCAGCCGAAAAGATATCGATGCCTTGACCGACTTCGTGGCCAAGTTTGGGGCCAAAGGGCTCGCTTGGGTAAAGGTCAAAGAGAATAAAGAGCTACAAGGGCCAATAGTCAAATTTTTGAGCGACGAAGAAAAAAAAGCTCTCGTGAAGCGATGTGAGGTAGAGCCTGGGGATCTGATCTTTTTTGGAGCAGGGCCTAAAAAGGTGGTACTCGATTATATGGGACGCCTAAGAGAAGAGGTGGCCAAAAGAATGGGACTTATCGACAAAGAGAGGTACGAGTTTGTCTGGATCGTGGACTTTCCTATGTTTGAGATTGAAGAGGGAGAGGTGAAGATCAAAGCGCTCCATCACCCCTTTACCATGCCAAAAAATATCGATGAGGAGGAGTATGAGGCGATGACCTCCCAAGCCTATGACATCGTGCTCAATGGTGTGGAACTTGGAGGTGGCAGTATCAGGATCCACAAACCCCAAATCCAACAAAGAATATTCGAGATCCTCGGTATCGGCGAAGAGGAGGCCAAAGAGAAATTTGGCTTTTTGCTCGACGCGTTGAAATTTGGAGCACCGCCACACGGCGGATTTGCTCTAGGATTTGACAGGCTTGTCATGCTGCTGACCAAACGGGACAACATTCGAGATGTGATCGCCTTTCCAAAGACCCAAAAGGCCCAGTGTCTGCTCACAAACGCCCCAAGTCCAGTGGATCCAGAGCAGCTTAGAGAACTACATCTAAGGATTCGTGAACCGAAAAAACATGAAACTCAATGATGCCAAACAAGGAGATCTGGTCCGTATAGAAAGATTTGAAAGAGATTGCGACGAGTTCAAATGCAAACTCGAAGCTATGGGGCTAAGACGAGGGGATGTGGTCAAAATCCTCAACAAAAGCTTTTTTGGCCCCATCCAGATAGAAGCAAATGGAACCAAACTGGCTCTATGCAGGGGCCAAGCCCAAAAAATATATGTCAGCAAACTATAAAGGAGAGAAGATGAAACACCTATTTTTAATCATCGGAGCACCGGGCAGCGGTAAGACTACGGATGCCCAGCTCATAGCCAAACGACATAGTGACAAAATAGCCCACTACTCTACCGGAGATCTACTGCGAGCAGAGGTAAAAAAAGGTACCCCTCTTGGCGCAACAATCGCCAGCTATGTGGACAATGGCCAGCTGGTGCCACTGGAGATCGTGATGGATACGATCAAAAACGCCATCCTAAACAGCGACAAGGATATCATCCTCATCGACGGCTTTCCAAGAAGTGTGGAGCAGATGGAGGCTCTAGAAGAGATGCTAAAACAAAATCCAGACATCAAGCTCGAAGCGGTCATCGAAGTAGTGGTAAGCGAAGAGACCGCAAGAGAGCGGGTACTTGGCAGACAGCGAGGAGCCGACGACAATGAAGAGGTTTTCAATAATCGTATGAAAGTCTTCTTAGAGCCACTCCCAAAAATCGAAAAATTCTACGAATCCAAAGGATTACTCAAAAAGATTAACGGCGAGCGAAGTATTGAAGAGATCGTAGAGGAGATGGAGAAGTTTATCCTTGAAAAAGTTGGATCCTAACTTCTACGCCGTAATCATCGGCACAGAGATACTGGCTGGCAGACGCGAGGATCGCCATTTTACTTTTTTGCGCCAAGAGCTGGCAAGAAAAGGCTATCGACTCAAAGGCAGCTTCATCATCGAAGACGATCCCAAGCTGATGGAGCGAATCTATCAAATGATCGCCCAAGACCCTCGAGCCGTTCTTTTTAGTTTTGGGGGGATAGGAGCCACGCCAGACGATTACACTAGAGCGGTAGCCGCCAAAGCTTTTGGAGACGGAAAGCTCTATGAGCACCCCGAGGCCAAACGGCTCATCGAGGAGCGCTTTGGCCAAGAGGCCTACCCCCACCGCATCCAGATGGCCTATCTGCCAAAGGATGCCAAGCTTTTGCACAATCCTATCAACAATGTCCCGGGATTTTCTTTGCAAGATCGCTTCTTTTTTATGCCGGGATTCCCCCAAATGGCTCATCCTATGGTCCAAGAGGCGCTTAAAGATTTTCCTTCTAAAAAGCTTCATCGCCAAACCATCTGCGTCAAAGCCAGCGAAAACGATCTGATGGATCTGATGCAGACCCTGCCCTCGACTCTAGAGTTTTCATCATTGCCGGGATTTAGCGAAGATGGCTACTACGACGTCCTCTCTATTGCTGGAGAGGATCCCAAAGAGGTGCAAAAGTGGATGGAGTTTTTGAAAGAGGAAATCGCAAAAAGAGGATTTGCATACAATGAGGGTGAGCAGTGCTGATCGTTCATGCTCTCATCACATTTGATCTTCTGTATGTAAACTCCCTCAAAGGACGCAGAAAAGTGTTACACGCCATAAAAGATCGGCTCAAAACCCAAAATATGGCCGTGGCCGATCTGAGCGGCGAATATCCAAAAGAGGCCAGGATCGCTCTTTGCTTTTTCGCCAAAGGCCAAGAGAATGCAAACAACAAGATCCAAAAGCTCGAAGAGCAGCTACAGCACCACTTTCCAGAGCTGGAGTTTGATATCCAGTATGAGATTTTTTAATATAATGAACTTTTCACAAAGGAGGAAAAATGAATCTAGACAAGATAGGATATGGAGAAGGGCCGCAAAAAGTTCACGCCCTTATCGAGATCCCCTACGGATCCAACATCAAATATGAGCTGGACAAAGAGAGCGGTGCCATCTGGGTCGATAGAGTGATGTATAGCGCAATGTACTATCCGGCCAACTACGGCTTCGTACCAAATACTTTGGCAGCCGATGGAGATCCGGTGGATATCATGGTCCTCACGGACTATGCGGTAGCTCCTGGCAGCGTCATCAAATCACGACTTATCGGCGTGCTGGTAATGGAAGATGAAAAAGGGATGGACGAAAAGCTCATCGCCGTACCCGTGAGCAAAGTGGATCCCACCTACGAGGATATCAAGTCCATTGAGGATCTACCTAAACACACTCTAGACAAGATCAAAAATTTCTTTGAGACATATAAGATGCTCGAACCAAATAAATGGGTCAAGGTTAAAGAGTATAAAGGGTTGGAGGAAGCTACAAAAATTTTAGAAGAGGCGATAGCCAACTATCGATAAACTCCGCTTAGGTCGGGAAGCTCTCCCCGACTTGCGGATAAGTTAGCGAGTTTGGGTATGGAAAAAGTAATTTTGCACCCCTTGAGCTATCCCTTTGGCGATATATTTTTGGTACAAAGGATTAGAAAGGCGCATCGCTTCGGTAGGATTGGTAATATACCCAACCTCCACTAAAATCGAGGGCATTTGCGCTCCCACCAAAACCCAAAACGGCCCCGGTCGTACTCCTCCATCACTCACCCGATATCTTTGACGAAGATGTGCAAGGATAGAGCGATGCACATCGATGGCTAACTTGTTTGAAAGAATGGTCTTTTCCCTGTTGATAAAATTTAAAAAGACATTTTTGCTGTAGTAACTAAGATTTTTCATATCCACCCTATTTTCCAAAGCCGCTATACGCTTGGCTCTAGCACTTCGTGCCGGTGAGAGAAAAAAGGTCTCCAGCCCTTTCATAGAAAGATATTTACGCTTAGTAGGCGCGGCATTGGCGTGAATGGAGATAAAAAGATTGGCTTTGACCCTATTGGCCATCTTGGTTCGATTGCGAAGAGTGACAAAATAGTCGCCGCGCCGAGTCAAATAGACCCTAAAGCCTTTGGATTTAAGCTCTTTATAGACTCTCTTAGCAATGGCAAGAACAATATCTTTTTCTCTTTTTCTTTTATACCCGATAGCCCCCGTATCTTTTCCTCCGTGTCCAGGATCAATCACGATGACTTTAGAAGAAGGGGCAATAGATAAAAATGTTTTTGATCTCTTTGATCTTGTTCTTACATTTTTTTTTCTGGCCTGTTTTCGCACTCCTTTGACAGCGCTCTTTTTCATAGAGTTAGCTTTACGAGAAAGTAGATAGATTCTTAATCGATCCCCCTCCACAGCCATCTTGCTCCAGATGGGGCGAATATCCTCTAAGACGATGCGAATGGTTTTGGAATTAAACTGAGCAACACGTACCCCTTTAATAGACTTGAGGCGATAGCGCTGATTTCTCATTGAAAGAATCCCCGCGATATCGTACACTTTTTTATAAAGGGCGTGATTTTTGAAATTCCATTGTTTTATATCGGAAAGCTTGAGGGGGTAACGAAAGAAAAAATCTATATATCCTTTTCCCAAACGGATTTTGTAAAGGGTGTTTTTTAATACTTTTGGACGCTTCTTGCCTATAAGAAGATTGAGCTCCTTTTGATATTTTTTCGTAGAAAAACCCAGTTTTTTAGAACAATAAATCAACCCCTGCAAAGCTTTTGTTTTAGAGCTTTTTGCCCTATTTTGTACATACAAGGATTTATAGATTTTTAGCCCTTTTAAAATACGGGCTTTGCTGGAGGAGGAGCAGTAGTAATGGGCCTGCTTAAAACGTACATCGGTCCCCCCAAAAAGCAGGAGTCCGACAAACAAAAAGATGATTATGCGTATAGCCTACTCTCCATAAACCAATTTATGCATCAGCTCTTGAACGCTGATGAGCTCTTTGACTCGATATCCATTAGCTCCACTAAAGAAAAGACCAAGCTCCAAATCCCCTTGGTAGGCATCACTGAGTCTATCGGCGATACAATATCCTACCTGCTTAGCCTCTTCCCCTCTGTGGCAAGGAGCCACACAGTTACTAATACATTTAATGGGCGGTCCTTCTCGCTTTTCTACTTTTTCAATAAGCTTAGTACGCACTCCCCTAGCCGGGTAGCCAACGGGAGATTTGAGCAAAATAATATCCTCTTTTTTCGCCTCTAAGATTACTTTTTTAAAATTGTCGTTAGCATCACACTCATACGTACCTATAAATCTCGTACCCATCTGCACTCCAGCGGCTCCCATTTGCAAATATTTCACGATATCATCGTGATCCCAAATCCCGCCTGCTGCTATTATCGGTATATCTCCCCATTTTTTAGCCTCTTGGATAACTTGAGGGACAATATTTTCGAGCTGAAACTCCTCCATAAAGCACTGTTCATAGGTAAACCCTTGATGTCCGCCACTCAAAGGCCCCTCCACAATTACCGCATCAGGAAGCCTATTGTATCGCTGAGTCCACCGCTTGCAGATGATTTTAAGAGCCTTGGCGCTGGAGACTATGGGCACGAGTGCCACATCGGGAAAATCTTTGGTAAATTCTGGCATATTTGTAGGAAGCCCAGCTCCAGTGATGATGATATTGGCCCCCGCCTCGCAGCTATCTCGTACCACTCTGCCGTAGTCGTTGATGGCATAAAGCACATTTGCCGCCAAAGGAGCGTCGCCGCATATTTTTCTCGCATTTTCAAAAATCTTAAAAAGCGCTTTTTTAGAGTAGAAATTAGCCGTCTCCAAAGGTCTACCGGCTACCTCTTTTTCAATATACTTTTTGTTTTCGTAATAGCCCGTACCAACAGAGCTGATAACTCCAAGCCCCCCCTCTTTACTTACATTACCGGCCAATTTGTCCCAGCTTATCCCAACACCCATACCGCCTTGAATGATAGGATATTTAATCGTATATTTCCCAATTTTTAGAGGTGGTAATTTCGTCATCACTCTACCTTTAACTTCGCAAATTTTCTTTTACCCACCTGTGCGATGTACTCCCCGCTTTCAAGTTGCAAGTTGATGTCTTTGACTTTCTCTTTGTTCAGACGAACGGCTCCGGCTTGAATATCCCGTCTAGCCTGTGAGGTGGAGGGCTCGATACCAGCTTCTACTAAAGCTTTGGCTATCCAGATTGGACCTTGGAGAGAAACCTCTGTAATATCGCTTGGGATTTCATTTTTCTTGTGGACTTTGTCGAACTCCTCTTTGGCTCTTCTTGCGGCCTCTTCATTATGGTAGCGTGCCACGATCTCCATGGCCAAAAGCTCTTTGACCCTCTTTGGATGGAGTTTACCAGATTCCACACCCTCTTTGAGTGTAGCTATCTCTTCGAGGCTTTTGGAACTGAGCAGCTCATAGTAGCGCCACATCAACTCATCACTGATACTCATAAGTTTGGCAAACATCGTATTGGGCTCTTCGGTGACGCCGATGTAGTTGCCAAGGGATTTGCTCATCTTCTGTACGCCATCGAGACCTTCTAAGATCGGCATCATTAAGACCGCCTGCTCTTTACCCACCCCATAGCTTCTTTGCAGATGGCGTCCCATCAAGAGGTTGAACTTCTGATCCGTCCCGCCGATTTCGATATCGCTTTTGAGGTGTACACTATCATATCCTTGCAGCAATGGATAGATAAACTCGCTAATGGCGATAGATTTACCCGCTTTGAAGCGCTTTTCAAAATCATCTCGCTCAAGCATCCTCGCTACGCTAAAAAGTGTTGTGAGCTCCACTAGCCCACTTGCTCCCAAAGCATCAAGCCAATCAGAATTAAAAACCACTTGCGTTTTTGTCGGATCAAGGACTTTAAAGACCTGCTCCTTATAACTTTGGGCGTTTTTTTCCACTGTGGCGCGATCGAGCTTCTTTCTCGTCTCACTTTTGCCCGTAGGATCGCCTATCATCGCGGTAAAGTCTCCGATGATAAACTGCACTATGCCCCCATACTTTTGAAAAGTGGCGAGCTTTTGTAAAAGTACTGTATGGCCAAGATGCAAATCAGGAGCCGTGGGATCAAAACCGGCTTTGACGGTGTAGTTTTTCCCCTCTTTGAAATAACTTTCTAACAGCTTAACAATTTGCTCTTCGTCTATGATCTCGGCGGTGCCTCGTTTGATTTCGGCCAAAGCCTCTTGTAGCATCTCTCCTCCTATTGATTGTACGCATCGTCGGCTTGAATAAATTCTATAATTTTAGCTTTTTGAGCTATTTTTTTCCTTAAAAGCTCCATATCATCCAAAGGAGCTTCAAATTCCATCTCGCACAAATTTGTCTGCTCAATATTTTTACCAAGTTCAATCGTTTTGATATTGATATCCATTTTACCTAGATGGTGCAAAAAGTCGGCCAAAGCCCCTTTTTTGTCCGGTAGCAAGGCTATGAGTTTAAAGCGCGGCATGCTATCTTTTTTCCACTCTACAAAGAGCATCGGCTCATTTTGTTCGATAAGTATTTGGGCTTTGTGACACATCTTTTGATGGATAATGGCAGTGCCATCTTTTCTAAATGCTACGATCTCATCTCCATGCTTTGGATGACAGCAGTAATCAAACTCTACTTTGGAAATAGTGTGGCTAGTATAAAAGACAAAATTTTCCACCTCTTTTTTTTGCAGCTTCGCATATTTTGGCGAAAGTAAATAGAGCATCCTTTTAGCTTTTCTATATTCGCTTAGATATCTGTTTTTGACCTCTTTGAGGAAGTTCAGCTCCGTAGCGATACGATGCAAGGAGTTCTCCAAGCCCTCTTTTTTTATCCACTCTTTGATTTGGGCGGGATTGATGCGCAATTCATTGGCAAGAATATTTATAGCCGCTTTGGAACTAATCTCTTTATACTTTTGGCGACACAAAAAACGCATCTGCTCTTTTGCCTTGGAGGTTTTGACCGCATCGATCCAACTACATCTCAAAATCGGCTCATCCGCTACCTCTATGCGGACAATATCCCCATTTTTAAGCTCGGTAAGCAGCGTTTTTTTTTGTTTGTTGATATAGGCTGCTTTGGCTCTATTGCCAACATCCGTATGGATCGCATAGGCAAAATCCAACGCTACTGCCCCTCGTGGCAGGGTAAAAAGATCTCCCTTGGGAGAAAAGACGGAGATATCCTCGCTAAATAGATCGTTTTTGACCAACTCGTAAAACTCTTCAATATTATCGTTTTGATACTGTAAATTCTCCAGCCACTTTAGATTGACATTGGTATCGCCCATCTTATATTTCCAATGGGCCGCCACTCCATATTCGGCGGTTCGATGCATATCAAAGGTACGAATTTGCACCTCAAAGATACTCGCATCGTCAAAGACGGTAGTATGGATAGTCTGATAGCCATTCTCTTTTGGGATCGCTATATAATCTTTAAAACGCATAATAAGAGGCTTAAAATTGGTATGTACGATACCTAGCACCTTGTAACAATCAAGCTTGTGGCGCACCAGTATGCGAATGGCCAAAAGATCGAGCACCTCTTCGATGGAGATACCTTTTCTTTGCATTTTCAAATAGATAGAGTAGTAGTGCTTGATACGACCAAGAATCTCAAATTCATCGGCTCGAAGCCCATTTTGGACAATCTTTTTCTTCACCTCATCAATAAATCCGTTGAGTTTCATCTGTAGCTCTAACTTATGCGAGCTAATAAACTGATCTATTTTTTTATACTCTTGAGGAAAAAGATAGTAAAAACTCAAATCCTCCAAAAGATTTTTAATAGAGGCGATTCCTAAACGATGGGCTATAGGGGCATAGACCACCAAAGTCTCTTCGGCGATACGCCTTTGTTTATTTGGCGGCAAAGCCTCTAGAGTCAACATATTGTGCAACCTGTCACACAACTTGACGATTAGGACTCGTACATCTTTGATCGATGCGATAAGCATTTTGCGAAAAGAAAGAGCCGAAGTGATAAGTTTTTCGTCCGAACTAGAAGGAATGAGCTCTTCGCTTCGTATCGCCACGATTTTAGTAAGCCCCTCTACTAAATCGGCCACGTTTTGTCCAAAACGCTCTTGAATATCTTCAATGCTAAAACTCGTATCCTCTACCACATCGTGCAACAAAGCAGCAATCACCATCTCCTCTTCAGCCGTCACATAGGCCGTAATCGTCGCTACCAAAATAGGGTGGATAATATAGGGCTCGCCGCTTTTTCGATACTGGCCTTTGTGCGCCTCTTTGGCAAATTCCAACGCCTCTTCTATTTTGGCGTTATGGGGGCATATCTGGTACAGAAGATTTGTGGCCTCTTGCACATCTTTAACAGAGCGAATCTTTTGAACAAACTCTTGCATCAATCCTCGCTCTTATCGAGCACGATTTTTAATTTCCCCTGGGCTATCTCCATCAAAGCAATATCAGTATATTTATATTTTTTTATATCCACATCGATAAGAGGCGGTTTACCAAGAGCCAATTCGTTGGCCCTTTGAGCCACGCCAAGGGAGAGTAAATAACGATCATACCCCACTTTCTCCAAAGCTTGAGCAGTAATTTTTTCCAATCTCATGTATTCTCCTTTGTATCGCTTACGATAGAACACTTTTCATAATTTTCATTGACGATGATATCATAAAGGTTACCCTCCTCAAACATATTACAAACGATAATAGGCAAAGAGTTGTCTTTGGCCAAAGCAATAGCCGTATCATCCATCACTTTAATATTATCTTGCAACGCTTCGTCATAGGTAAGTCTGGGGATCTTTTTTGCATCTGGATATTTTTGGGGATCTTTATCATACACGCCGTCCACTTTCGTCGCTTTAATAATCACTTGGGCTCCTATCTCAATAGCCCGCAAAGTCGCCGCCGTATCGGTGGTAAAAAAAGGATTACCCGTACCAGCGGCAAAAATGACGATACGGCCCTTTTCAAGATGGCGGATGGCTCTTCGCACGATAAAAGGCTCACAAATCTCATTCATCTCAATAGCACTTTGGACCCGCGCAGCCAAACCAAAATACTCCAGTGCCTCTTGCAGCGCTACCGCATTGATCACAGTGGCCAACATCCCCATATAGTCACCGCTAGATCGTTTGATAATCCCTTCTTTAGAGGCGTTGACGCCGCGGATAATGTTACCGCCCCCTACGACCAAACCCACTTCCACGCCGCTTTCAACCAACGGCTTGATTTGTGAAGCGATAAACTTGAGCGTTGTACTATTGATGCCGTGGCCATCTTCGTTGGCCAAAGCCTCTCCGGAGAATTTGATCAATACCCGTTTTGTCATTATCGTGACCCTCTTTATGAAAGTTTGCCAATTTTATCTAAAAAGATTTAACACTCGATTAAATTTTTATCTAACTCGAATAAGTTCCAAAGGATTGATATGAGCGTTGTTTTTGGTCACTTCAAAAATGAGCTTGGTACTGACACGTCCGATGATGTAGCCCTTTTTGATTCTTCGTCCCTTTTTGATATAGGGCGATAGTTTATCCAAATAGGCATAAATGGTATAAAGACCATTAAGATGCTTAATGATTACAACGTTTTTAAGATGCGGCGTCCATTTGGCCAAAATGACACGACCATTAAGTACGTTTCTTACCCTTGCGTTTGGCGTCAAAGGTTTGAGTTCGATATTCTCGTTTGGAATTTCAATGTTGTAAATAGGATCTTTATAGACGCCATAACGTTTTGTAATCACGAAGTTTTCTAATGGAGGGATAGTTTTTGGGCCTCTATAATGCAAAGTACGCAACTTTTTATAGCTTTTTTCCCCATATTTTTTGACCCGAATATTGGATGAACGTCTGCGTACGACCTCTTTACCTTTAAGAATTTTAAGACGACGCAAAGTTTTGGCCAAAGATTTTTGCTCATCTACTAAAGCTTGAAGCTCTTTATTATACTTACTCTTTTGCTTTTGGAGCTCCTCCATCTTCTTTGCCTTAACCAGCTTCAAACGCTCAAGCTCGCTTTTTTTTTGCAAAAGGGTCTGAATTTGGGATTGGATATCGGCTAACTCCTTGCGACTCTTTTCTAAACTTTCCTTGATTTGATTATACTCTTTGCTGACACGTTTGAGCCTATCTTGGGCACTAGATTGAATCGCTTTTAGAGTCTCCTCTTGCAAAATATCCTCTTGAGTTGGATTTTTCATAGAAGAAAGAAGCAGCGCCTTGGAAAAAGAGCGAGAGATAAGCAAAACCATACTTTGCTTTAAACTCCCCGCCTTTTGTGTTAGCTCTTCAATCTTTTTTTTAAGTTCTTCGCTGCGATCCAATTTTTCCTTGTATACTACATTTAAGACCGCCAAATCATTATTGAGCGTTTTGAGCTGCCCCTCTATTTGAAGTAGATCCTTTTGTAAAGTTTTGATGGTACGCGCTATCTTAGCCAGTTTGAGATTAAGACCTCGAATCTGGCGCTGGGTTGTTTGGAGCTGTTTTTTTGATCGTTTGATCTTTTGATCGATAGAAGAGCCCCCAAGAAGCAAAGGCAGCAATAAAAAGAGTACAAAGAGTCTCATGCGATCTTTGGTTGCCTCCACGAAACGATAAGGACATTGACTACCGATATTAAAATCCCCAAAGCAAAAAGCCATCCCATATCTTTGAGCAGATCTTGCGAAGAGATCGTAATATTTTCAAAACCTAAAAGCTCTTTGAGATATTTGGTAGAGAGCAAATAGGAGTAGATGAGATAAACAAGTATCGTACTAATAACCGTATCAATAACCGAAAGCTTAATCAAAATAGCATTCCTCATCCATAAAGGAGCGCCAAAAAGAGCCATAATGTACATCCGCTCGCTATGCTCAAGATTCCAAATCTCAATCTGTTTAAATACCAACATAATACTGGTCACGAAAATAATACCAAGGAAAAACTTCGATATCTTTTTTAAAAAGATCAAGAAATGATACATCTTCTCATGTACTTTCGTAAAAGTCTCCACCCTCGTCACGCCATCTATGCCGCGAAGCACCTGCTTAATATGCTCAAGCATATCGGCCGAGGGAAAGCTGCTCAAATAGACCTTGTAAAAATGGGGTAAAAAATTTTTTAGCTCCTCATAATTTACATCCACTCCATTTTGTTTCAATCTTTTGATAATCAAATCGCTATCAACTTCTTGAATCAAAGCGATATCTGGTTCAACCGCCTTGAGTTCAGGCAGAGTAAGAGGCTTTTTGGACACGACGATAATGGAGTAGTCTTTGCTTAAATTCACCTCATACTCGGAAATAATTTTTGAGATAATAAAATAAAACTCCACCGCAAATAAAATAGCAAAAAGAGGAATGATCAAAGAGATGTGATTTTTAAGAGATCTCATACACCGTTCCGTTCTCAATATAAAAATGCTTAAATGGGACTTTGAGATTGTTTGGAATACTATGGGTGACCACGACCACGGTCGTACCTAGCTGTTCGTTAGCTCCTTCGAGTAAATTCCAAATAACTCTAGAGGAGTACTCGTCCAAGTTTCCCGTAGGCTCGTCGGCCAAAATGATTACGGGATTGTGGGCTAAAGCCCTAGCCATTGCCACTCGCTGCTGTTCTCCACCACTCAGCTCCAAAGGATAGTAGTTCTCTTTCCCACTTAGACGCACATGCTTTAACAAACGTTTTGTCTGAGCTTCGCATACGTCTTTAGAGTATCCGGCTATTAATAAAGGCAACATTACATTTTTTTCCACCGTCCACTCTTTTATGAGCTTGTAATCTTGAAAAATAATTCCTAAATATTTTCTTAAAAAAGCAAGCTTAGAAGATTTGATGTCATTGAGCGACACTCCGCCTATTTGCAAATTACCGCCCTTTGGCTTTAACTCTCCATAAAAAGATTTTAACAATGTACTCTTCCCGCTTCCGCTTGGACCTGTGATAAAGACAAAACTTCCGCTTTTAATACTAAAAGTGGAGTCTTTAATAATAGGCACATCCTTCTTATACTCTAAATAGAGATCCTTTGCGATAATTACATTTTTTTCTCTAGACATTGCATAACTCTTTTATCTTAATATGGGCCTTTTTATTTGCCCGAGAGGGTATCGGCGGTTTGGGAAAGTAGCGTACAGTGTCGGCATCTACCAAAAGATATTTATGCTCCGGTCTATCAAAACTCCCAAAGGAGAGCTCTACTAGATTGCGATCTTTATCTATTGAATAGAGTTTTTGAAAATGGATAAAAAAATCCTCATACACTTTAGTCTGACCTATAAGCTCGATCAAACGCTCTATTTGCACGCCTCCTTGAAAAGAGAAATCCCCCTCTAATATCAATTCTTCAGACTTCTCTAGATTCTTAAATCTAATATCGTAGATATCCTTTCCTAATCGCACCCATCGATCCTCATATTTGCTACTCACGGGCAAAGCGATATTTTTACTCACTTCAAGCTCCACTTTTTTTTCATCCAAAAAAACATCTAAAGCGTAATCGAAATAATTTTTACTATCTGTACGCAGTTCTAAAACGCCTGTGGGTTTCAAGACCCGTTTAGCCTCTTGTACAAAGGGTTTGCAAATCACTCTCCTATGAGGTTTTTTGTCCCAAGGAACAGGAAAGTGTACGAAAATTTTGCCGACGATATTTGAGGGTACAAACTCCATAAAGAGTCTTGCATCGTAATCTACGACCAAAATGTTATTGAGCTTTTGCAAAGCAATCTGACCTAAGAGCTGCTCAATAGAAGGTTTATGTACCTCGATCCCTATAAATAAAGTATTAGGATTATTTTTGGCTTGGTACAACAGATGCCGACCACTGCCAAATCCTATCTCTATACACACCTCCTTATCTTTTGGAAAATTGTGGATAAAATAGTCAATTCCTTTTAAAAACTCCCGAGCTTTTTGTATATGCGAGGATTTCATTTGACTCAGATTATCATATAGTCTCTCGCACCTTAGCGCCTCACAAAAATTGCTTAAAGCCTCTTTAACAATAAAGGTAGGCGCTGGTCGGGTCACTTTGTCGGCTTTAATGATGCAATAATCTTTTTTTGGTTTTATCTCCAATAAAAATAGAAATTCTTTATAACGCACCGCTATGAGTTGCTCTTTTGAATTGAAAGCTTTTGCACTCCACAAATACTCAAACTCTCCTCGCCTTATAGGAAAATCTGGTAATTGTACCTTTTTTACTGCGATATGAGGCATTACTCTTTAGGCACCTTGATAACAATTTCTGGACTTGGCTTGGATTTGATGCCATATTTATCCACGGCAATAACGCTATAGATATATTTAAACCCGGGCTTTAATCCCGTATCGGTAAAAGTTGTCGTTTGTACGTTGGTAAACGTATAGACGTTTTCACTTAAAAAGCCATTTCTCTCAATTTTTTTAACAATATATTTTACCGCTCTTTTATCAGGAGACTCCCAACGCAAATATAAAGCACCATTGTGAAAACGCTGCTCTTTAATCATCGGAGGTAAAGGTTTAGGAAGCGTTTGACCTACTACGGGAACATCTTGCTTAAAACTCTCAAGCCCATCACTATCTACGGCCGTTACTTTATAGTAGCGTTTTACCCCATCTTCACCCACAAGATCCACATACTCGGTTCGTTTGGTTTTGGCCGCCACCACATAGGGTCCTAGCTCAAAAATACTTCTATAGACGTTATAATGGTCGATATCAGGCTCCGGATTTGGTTTCCATCGCACGATAATCTTTTTTGGGAGATTATTTGTAGCTTGCAATCCTTGTACCACCGAGGGGCGAGGTTTCGTATTGGCTTTGACCGTTTTGCTCGGATTGGACAAAATACCATCACAAGTTTTAACCCATACCCGATAGTAATAGATATGATTATCTTTGAGATTTTTATCCAAATATTCCGCATTAAGCCGCCCTTTAAGAGTAGCAAGTCGCTCCCATTTCTCCTGTGAGGGCTCGGTGCGCTCGATAATATACCACTCAACCCGCTCAAAGGGATGGGGTCGCCAGATCAACTTGACCTCTTTAGGCAGATGATCGATAGCCTCCAAAAAAGATACCGAGTCTGGTATAGGCAAAGTTTTGGCTCGTACCGCCGGACTAACTCGAGACTCTCTGCCTTGTTTGTCATATGCGCTCATACGATATTCATAGAGCGTATCGGGCACAAGATTGGTATCTAAATAGTGGGAACGATAGCGATCCTCTATTTGAGCGATACGCTTGAGTTTAGAGCCATGTTTTCTATAGAGATAGTAGCCTTGAATTCTCTCATCATACACTGGAGTCCACTCCAAAGCGATAGTCTTAATATCGCTTAAGGTCCTAATTTTAGAGACTGTAGGCAGGCTAAGATCGACTTTTGGTTTGGAAGGCTGTGGCTGTACTCCACAACCGCTCAGCATCATCAAAATGGGAAGTAAAGCTACGAGGATCGATCGTCTCATGTAAAATCTCCATATCAAAATATCGTGAAGCGAAATCCTTCATGTCTTGCGGTAACGAAGCCCTAAACTCCATCCTCTTACCGCTTCTTGGATGGAATAGATACAGAATATAAGCATGTAAAAAAACTCTGGGTATTGTAACGCCTTTGCTCTTAAAGCCATATAAACTATCGCCTAAAATATGTCGATGCAAGGAGTGCAAATGGACTCGTATTTGATGTGTACGGCCACTAAAGAGTTTAGCGCCTATAAGTTCGTATTGTCCATTTTTAGAGAGTACAAGCTTGGCAAAAGCGCTTTTTGAGGCTCGTCCATCCTCTACTATCGCCATCTTAAGTCTGTTTTTGGGATTTCTGCCAATTGGCTTATCTACAATCACGCTCTCTTTTAAAGGAGGTTCAATAAAGGCTAAATAGTATCGTCCCATACTTTTATCTTGCAGCTGTTCAGAGAGCTTTCGATGCGCCTCATTGTTTTTGGCCACGACTAATAATCCACTCGTCTCCTTGTCTATACGATGGACGATTCCATGACGCTCTTCACCGCTAATGGTCGAAAGAGAAACCCCTTTTTGTTTTAGCCAATCTACTAGCGTGGCATCTTTGAGGCTTGGAGCCGGATGGACCACCACTCCGGGCGGTTTGTCTAGTACCAAGATATCCTCATCTTCATACACGCTCCTAACGTCAAAATCCACGACAACTCTTGTACTTTTAGGAGTCTTGGGAAGATGAAGCATAACATTTTGCTTAGGCTTTAGTTTGTATCCGGGTTTGGTTACTTTTTTTTGATCTATTTGCACATACCCTTTTTTAATAAGCCGCTCAATCTGATTTCTGCTCTCTTGCATCTGCTGGGTCAAAAATTTATCTAACCGCTCGCTTTTTTGCGTTATGAACTCTTTTTTTTGCACCGCTACCATCCTTTGATATAATTATACGAAAAAGATGTACTTGATCGATAGACGCATTCTTACCCATTTCGATTTTATTTTGGTGGGACTCATCATCCCTTTTATGATGCTCTCATACTATCTCATAGCCGATATCAATCCCACATTGGCCGCCAAACAACTCTTTTACTATTTTATAGGTCTTGGAGCCTTTTTTCTTACTTTTTTGCTCCCAGTGCGAGAATATAAATGGCTTATCCCCTCCATCTATTGGTTTATGATCTTACTGCTTCTTAGCGTGGACCTTTTTGGCGTTAGTCGACTAGGAGCCAAGCGGTGGCTAGAGATCCCCTTTATCCACCTAACCATCCAACCATCTGAGATATTTAAGCCCGCTTTTATCTTGATGCTTGCCTTTTTGATACAAAACAATCCTCCTCCCAAAGAAGGGTATGGCTGGAAGGATTTTTTTAAAATCTCCTTTTATATTTTACTTCCTTTTTTTCTCATAGCAAAAGAGCCGGATCTTGGCACGGGTTTGGTGCTTCTTATCATAGGGTATGGCGTGCTCTTTGTCGTTGGGGTCAATTGGAAAATATGGGCCACTCTTGCTTTGCTGATAGCTTTTTTGGCTCCTTTGGCATACAAATATCTTTTACACGATTATCAAAAAAAACGAATAGAAG
>JALWCE010000046.1:0-4006 GCA_027036935.1 Nitratiruptor sp.
ATCCAAGGGGCCGATGATTTTACCAAAATTCATAAGTATACGACTCAAATAACCAAAATTTGTGAACAAAACGATATTATTATGAGTGTACGGGCTCCCGTTGGTACTTTGGCCAAAGCAAAGGAGCGATGTTGTTTAGGTAGGGGCGTTTGTGCCATCAAGGCAAACGATTTTTTTTACTATCTGCTTGACAAAGAACGCAATCGATTACAAAAGTATGCACAAGGGAGTACGTTTGATGCGATTGGCTCAAAAGATTTACAATCTTTTCAAATCCTAATCCCCCCAACCCTCGCCGAACAAGAAAAAATAGCCTCCTTTTTGAGTGCTATCGATGTAAAAATCTCTTTGCAAGAGCAAAAAATAGAGCAGCTTGAAAAATATAAAAAAGCACTTTTGCAAAAACTCTTCCCCACAAAAGATAAAAAAGTGCCAGAGCTAAGGTTTCCTGAGTTTAGCGGGGAGTGGGTTAGTGTGAAAGTTAAAGATATTTTTGATGAAATAACAAGGGGAAAGGTGCTTTCAACTGATAAAATCTATAAAATTCAGAGTGGACTTTACAAATTTCCAGTCTATTCATCTCAAACTTTAAATAATGGTTTATTGGGTTATTACAAAGACTATCTCTTTGAGAATGCAGTTACTTGGACTACAGACGGAGCAAATGCTGGTAAAGTCCAATACAGACAAGGAAAATTTTATTGTACAAATGTAAGCGGTGTTTTGATAAGTAAAAAAGGTTATGCAAATCAATGTATAGCAGAAATTTTAAATAAAGTAACAAAAAAATATGTCTCTTATGTAGGTAATCCCAAATTAATGAATAATGCAATGGCTGAAATTTCTATCCTCCTCCCCTTTGCCCTCGCCGAACAGCAAAAAATAGCCTCTTTTTTCAGCAGTATTGATGAAAAAATAGAGCTTGAAAAAGAGAAGTTGGAAAAAATCAAAGAGTATAAAAAAGGATTATTACAAAAAATGTTTGTATAATGGAAACACACAAACCTGACTAAGGAGAAACTATGGAAAAGATCCCCGTTTTCGATCCTCCCCAAAGGATAAGACAGCGTGCTAGAATCAACTCGATGGATCAGTATTGGCAGATGGTCAAGGAGGCCCAAGAAGATTACGAGGGCTTTTGGGACAAATGGGCCAAGGAGAAGATCGACTGGATAGAGCCCTATACCAAAGTACTGGACGAGAGCGATGCTCCATTTTACAAATGGTTTGTAGGTGGCAAACTCAACGTTACTCAGCAGTGTATCGATCGCCATTTGGAAAAGCGAAAAAACAAAGCCGCCATCATCTGGGAGGGTGAGCCCGGCGATAGGCGTGTCATCACATACCTAGAACTCTACTATGAAGTCAACAAATTTGCCAATCTTCTCAAACAAAAATTTGGTATCAAAAAAGGCGATCGAGTGGTAATCTATATGCCAATGATCCCCGAGGCCGCCTTTGCGATGCTTGCGTGCGCTAGGATCGGGGCTATCCACTCGGTGGTCTTTGGTGGCTTTAGCGCCGAGGCTTTGAGGGATAGGATCCAAGACGCCAAGGCCAAGTTGGTCATTACCGCAGATGGAGCCTACCGCAGAGGCAAGCCTTATATGCTTAAGCCTGTTGTGGATGTGGCTTTGGCCAAAGGGTGCGAGAGCGTAGAAGCGGTATTGGTGGTACGACGCAACGAGGAGGAGATCAAATGGTACGAGGGGCGAGATTATGACTATTTCGAGCTTGTCAAAGAGATGCCCGCTCGCTGCGAACCAGAAATTATGGATAGCGAAGATCCCTTGTTTTTACTCTATACTTCAGGCAGCACCGGCAAGCCAAAAGGGGTACAGCACTCCCAAGCCGGTTATATCCTGTGGGCGCAGTTGACGATGGAGTGGGTATTTGATCTGCACGATGAGGATACCTATTGGTGCACTGCGGATATTGGCTGGATTACCGGACATACCTACATCGTCTACGGGCCTTTGGCGGCTGGGGGCACAACGCTTATGTACGAGGGTACACCTTTGTATCCAGATGCCGGTAGATGGTGGAGGATGATAGAGAAGTATAGAGTCAATCAGTTCTATACCGCTCCTACGGCCATCCGACTTTTGCACAAAGAAGGCCCCGACGAACCAGACAAATATGACCTCAGCTCCCTTTTGATCCTAGGCACCGTAGGAGAGCCGATCAATCCAGACGCTTGGATGTGGTATTTTGAAAAGGTCGGACGAGGCCAGTGTCCCATCGTAGATACATGGTGGCAAACAGAAACGGGCGGTCATATGATCAGTCCGCTGCCCGGAGCCACGCCCATCAAGCCCGGATCGGCCACATTCCCGCTGCCAGGTATCTTTGCCGAGATTATCGATCAAGAGGGCAATAAAAAGCCGCCGCACCAAAAAGGGTATTTGTGCATTACCAAGCCGTGGCCAAGTATGATTCGTACAATTTGGGGCGATCCCGAGCGTTTCGTACAAAGTTATTTTAGTACTTGTAAAAAGGATGGCAAACCGGTCTATTTTAGCGGTGACGGGGCGATTTATGACGAGGATGGATACATCTGGATCACGGGTCGTATGGATGATGTGATCAACGTCAGCGGTCACAGGTTGGGCACCGCCGAGATAGAAGCGGCTATCGGACACCATCCCAGAGTGGCCGAGTGTGCCGTGGTGGGTAAACCCCATGAAGTTAAGGGGGAGAGCGTTTTTGCCTTTGTGGTGCTCAAAGCCGATGAGGGTAGGGCCGACGAGATGGAGCTGGTCAAAGAGATTAACGAGATGATCGTCAAAGATATTGGACCGCTAGCCAAGTGTGACGAGATCGCTTTCGTACCGGGACTGCCAAAAACTAGAAGTGGTAAGATTATGCGGCGAATCTTGCGAGCCATCGCCAAAGGCGAGGAGATCAAACAAGATACCTCCACACTCGAAGATCCTAGTGTGGTCGAAAAGATCATCCAAATCGTTCGGGGCTAAGCGGCTTACAAGCCGCAGCCGCCGCTCCCGCACCCTCCTTTTTGTACATTGAATTCCTCTTCATATCCACAAGCTTCGCATCGATAGATCAGACTCGACGTTCCGCTGCATCCGCCGCTTTTGGAGCGCTTGAGGATGATGGTGGGCTCTTCGCACTCTGGGCAGATGCCTTTTTGGATCTGTGAGAGCTTTTTGCCTTTTTCTTTGATGTAGAGATAGTATGTCAACGTACCCAAAACGACTACGATCACACTTACGATAAAAAGATACATTACTCTCTCGCAAAGACGCTTGAAGTGGCGCAAATGGTCTGGAGCATATATTTCGCATCCAGACTACCAGCTCTGTTGGCTCGCTTCCACCAGCGCACCGCCTCCTCTTGAGATTTGGGCACGCCCCAACCCTCATAATAGAGTATTCCTAGGTGATACATTGCCTCAGCGTTTCCCATTTTGGCCAATTCTTCAAAAATCGGTTTAGCCTCCTTGAAGCGATCTTTTTCAAATAGCTCTTTTGCTCTTTGTATCATTACTCCTCCTTTTCGGTATAGTGTAGCGTAAGCCCTTCTTCGCTCATCACAAATCCGTTGATAATGAGCCGTCCATTGTGTACCATCTTGTGGTGTTTGGCGCACAAAGGGATCAGATTGTAGCGGTGGTTGGCTTTGAAATGATCGATAAAGCCCTCTTGTGCTTTGGCCTTGGGAGCGATATGGTGCACCTCCTCAACCGCCTCGTTGCAAATGGCACATTTGGTTAGATAGAGTTTTTTATTATAGCGGCTTTTTTTCTTTTGACGCAGTAGCTCGATTTGGCTGTGGTCTTTTGTCAAACGCTTCCTCGTCTCAAAAGCATAGCGTAAAAATTTCTCGTCCATATGTAACGCTTTGGCAAACTCCAACCCATACATCGTACTGCCGCTTCCTACGGCCAGTTTACGATCATAAATCAATCGATCGCTCTGCTCGTCGTATCGGACCCCAAGATGCAAAAAAACAAGCCCTTTGAGGCTTTTGATCTCCTCCATATCAA
>JALWCE010000046.1:4016-5044 GCA_027036935.1 Nitratiruptor sp.
CCTAATCGCTGCACTGACGATAGAAAGAGCCGAGTAGGTCTCCGTACCGTGGCTCACTTCGTCTCCAAGTACCAATGAGTTGGGACCGGCTCGGTTGAAGATATTTTTGAGCTCTAACATCTCAACGGCAAAGGTAGAGAGGCCTTTGTAGAGATTGTCCTTGGAGACGATACGGGTAAAAAGCTTGTCTACGACTGAATAGCGCATCGAGGTAGCTGGCACGAATAGACCAGATTGGGCCATAATAACCGCCAGTCCCACGCTCTTCATCAACGAGCTTTTGCCGCTGGAGTTGATGCCGTACAGCAGCACCCCTCGGACCCCTTTGCCTCCGCTTGCCTCTAGTGTGACGTGTTTGTGGTTCGTTGCTTTGGGATCGCCCAAAAATAGATCGTTTGGGACATAGATGCCGTTTTCTTCTCTTGATTCTATCAATGGGTGCCGAAGAGCGATAAACTCTAAAGTACGCTCTTGGAGGATTTTGGGTCTGGCGTAGTTGAAGCGCTTAGCGCAGATCGCTCCACTAATAGCCCAATCGATCTGGGCTACGAAAGTAATAAGCCGCTCAACAAGAGCGCTGCGCTCATTCTCAAGCTTTTCAAGGGTTTGTATAAACTCCTCCTTGACCAAAGCGACCAATCTACTTTGTAACGCTACGATCTCTTTGGATATCTCCTCCATCATCGAAGAGGTGAGTTTGACGCTATTTTTGAGACGACGGATGGTAAACTCTTTTCCTAGGTGGTGGCGCTCCTCTACACTAAAGAGGTGTTGCGCCAACGCCTTTTCTATCTGGGCGAATCTGGTGCGAGTAAGGCTCAAATAGTGCCCCTCACTCTCCATCCATCCAATACTTACTTGCCCCTCATCGCTTTCAAAAAGCTTGGCTACGCCCGCTCGAATCTGTTCTAATTTGTCCATATTGCGTGTGATCTGCTCTTCAAGACGATCGATTTTTGTTTTGACTCCGTGGTTAAAAATGTTGGCGTCTATTTGATCTTGTCGATATTTTCCGCACCGGTCTAGAT
>JALWCE010000046.1:5054-11733 GCA_027036935.1 Nitratiruptor sp.
GTTGCTCGATCTCTTTGCGAAACTCCTCTACTTCTTGCAGATCGCATTCTTGGAGCTTCTCGTCCTCTTTGAGCATTTGCTCAATGGCAAAGAGCGAGAGGTGCAGATAGTTGATTTCGTATGGGTGGGCTTTTTTGAGTTTGATACGGCGTAAAATCCGCTCAAGATCGTAGATTTGGCGAAGATACTTTTTAAAAGTGGGAAAATCTTCCAAAAAGCTTTGGATCATATCGTAGCGGCGCTCAAGTTCTTGAGTATCTTGGATGGGGTGGAGCAACCGCTCTTTTAAGAGCCGTTTGCCCATCGGCGTGGAGGTGTGATCGAGGAGTTTGAGCAGGGTCATCTCGCTTGAATCTTTTGAGATGACGCCAAGCTGCTCTAAAGCGTTATTGCCTAAATAGACAAAACGCTTATCCCCTAAAATTTGCGGTTTGGAGAGCTTTTGTACAATGGCTGGATCATGATCGACAATAAAATCGAGCAGTTTGGCAAGACTCTCAGATGCGTAAGGGTAGAGCTCCAAATCCAAAAACTCCACGGGAGATAGGAAAGAGCGGATATTAAAAATTTTGCCAAACAGCTCATTTTGGTAGGCGATTTTGGGGCGATAGTCGATCTCGTGGCAAACAAAGCCATCCAATTCCAAGTAGGTACGTACAAACTCCTTATCCACTTCTCCTTCAAAACCAAGTAGCATCTCAGAAGTTTCAAGACTGCGAAGCAGAGTAAAAACCTCGTCCAAAGCGTAGGTACGATCCTCTTGGGTAGAGTGAAACTCTCCTGTCATACACCGCCCGGTGGTTACGTCCACGGCGGCGTAGCCGGCATAGTAGCATCCTTTGTTCTGTCCTATGATAAGCGAGGCGATATAGTTTTCTACACTGTTGGTAGTAAACTCAAAATTGGTGCCCGGGGAGATGATGTTGGCCAAATAGCGCTCTACTTTTGGAGGCTCGCCACGCTGACGGATCAGTACGATCGTATAGCGTCCACTTTGGATCAGTCTATCCAAGTAGCGCTCCAAAGCGACGCTTGGCACCCCGGCCATCAAAGGATTGGAGATGGAGATCTCCGGAATTGTTTTGTTTTTGCGAGTGAGCTGGATATTGAGCAGTTCGGCCACCTCTTTGGCCTTACCGATGTGCAGCTCTTCGTTGGCGACTTCGTAAATCTCAAAAAAAGAGCCCACCTCCATCAAGACTACCACATCCGATCCGTAAAGTTTCTCAAAATAGCTTTGAATGTCAAAATAGGTCTGAGTGAGCAGTTTCTTCTTGTCGCTAAGCAGTTTGTTGAGGTACTCTTTATCGAACAAATCCTACCTTAATAACTTTTTCGTTATTATATATCAAAAAAGGAGCCCTATGGAGCTGTGTGTCGCTCTTGATCTTCCATCCAAAGAGAAAAATATCGAGTTGGCCCAAAAATTGAGAGAATATCCTTTGTGGCTTAAAGTAGGACTTCGCAGTTTCATACGAGATGGCAAAGAGTTTATCAAGGAGCTTAAAAGTCTTGGCGAGTTTAAGATTTTCCTAGATCTTAAACTCTACGATATTCCCAATACGATGGCCGACGCCGCCGAAGAGATCGCAAAAATGGGCGTAGAGATGTTCAATGTCCACGCAAGTGCGGGCAAGGAGGCGATGAGCGGCGTGATGCAAAGACTCCAACTTGTACCCAAACGCCCCCTCGTGCTGGCGGTGACGGCTCTTACCTCTTTTGATGAGAAGCAGTTTCGTACAATCTACAATGATACTATCGAGCATAAAGTCAAACAATTTGCCAAAGAGGCGTATGAAGCCAGATTGGATGGGGTAGTGTGCTCCGCTTTTGAGAGCTCTTTGATAAAACAGATCACCAATACAGATTTTTTGACCCTTGCTCCAGGTATTCGCCCTTTTGGAGAATCAGGCGACGATCAAAAGAGGGTGGCCGATCTTCAATTGGCCAAACAAAACCAAGTAGATATCGTAGTTGTAGGTCGTCCCATCTATCAGGCCTCAGATCCAAAGGCGGCCGTTGAAAAGATATTGACAAAGTTGTAAAACTTTTATATAATTTCATCCACTTGCGGACAGGTGGGTGAGCTGGCTGAAACCACCTCCCTGCTAAGGAGGCGTACCCATTACGGGTACCGAGGGTTCGAATCCCTCCCTGTCCGCCATCACTATAAAAAACTTTTTATAATTCCGTTTTATTGGACTTGTATAAGTTTTATGAGTTTCTTTCACATTGGCTGGGTAGCTCAGCTGGTGAGAGCGCTGGTCTCATAAGCCGGAGGTCGGGAGTTCAAGTCTCCCCCCAGCTACCATCTATCTGTTTATTTTATTTGTATCTTTTTTTCAATTTTTTGATCCGGTGGATTTATCACTGTAGCAATATAACTTCCTAATATAACCATAGCGCTTAATCCAAAAAATATTACCGCTGCTGTTATGATCTGCTCTTTTTGCATCCTATCTCCTTTGTCTGTTTGTAAAGATAAAAGCTCATTGGAACAATACGCTATTGCTATTTTAGCAATATTTTTATTTCTACGGAGATGGAATTTGGGCAAGTCTATCGTCAATGTAGAAAAAGATGAACAACAATAAAATCAACTAAGTATACTTAAGCACACTAGTAGAAATGGGGCGGGCATAGAGCCGGCCGCTTCTTATTTTTTCTTCGTGATTTTTTGTTTAGTTCTCATTTTTTGTACGGTTTTTTTCTTCGCTTTTTTGTTTCGTTTAATCAAAGGGTACTTTTTCTCACACTCTCGTATCTCTTTAGTGCTAGAGGCTTTTTTGATGCAGGCGATCCGCTTTTCTATAGTGTTTTTTTTGCTGATGAGCTTGCTTAGTTTCTCCTTTTTGATTGTAGTGATATCCCGTTTTTTGGTAGGGGTGGATTTGGCGAAGAGGGTCGGGCCTAATAGCGAGAGGGTAAGCAGTGTGACGAGGAATTTTTTCATTGCGACTCCTTTGGAATTTTACAGGCATTATACTTTATTTTCGTGAGATAATCGTGAGTTGTGATGCTAAGAAAGGACGATGGCGAGCCAAGCCACCGAAAATTTTTAAAAGAGCTCCTCTTGCGCTATTTCAAAAAGGGTTTTTACTCCATACATGGCCGCTTGGTACTGAATGTAGTTTCTATCCCCCTCAAAAAAGAGCGTGCGAATGATCTCTTCCTTTTTCCCTTTGGCGCCCACTACCACCGTACCGATCGGTTTGGTAGGTGTGGCTCCTCCAGGTCCCGCTATGCCACTGATTGCGATAGCATAATCGGCTTGGCTTATTTTCAAAGCGCCTGTGAGCATCTCTTCGACCGTCTCCTCGCTCACGGCTCCAAAGGTTTGAAGCGTCTCTTTTTGCACACCCAGCCAAGCCTGTTTGATCTCGTTGGAATAGGTAACCAAAGAGCCCGGGAAAATGGTAGAAGAGCCCGGGACTTTTGTGAGCATGGAGGCTAAAAGCCCGCCCGTACAGCTCTCAGCAAAAGTGAGCTTTTTACCAAGGGCGCCAAATCGCTCGATAAGATACTCAAAAAGATTTCTGGCTACGATGAGATTTTGGGGTAACAAAAGTTTGGCGTTGTGTACAAACATGGCTAAATCGCCAAATTTTTTATTAAAAACCAAGGCGTGGTAAAGTTCGTGGGTTACTTGTGTTACTACGAGCTCCACCTCGTAGCTTTTGGCGAGTGGGGAGAGTTGTTGGATAATCTCCTCTTTTTGTATATCGCCCATATCAAACAAAAAGATACCGGCGCTTTTGAGTTGGGGAGAGAGTAAGATTTTAGGGAGTTTTTGACCTACTTGTGCTTGAATGATATTGATGGCATTCATACCATTTTCAATCAAAAAGGAGTTGGGCTCTATTTTTGAAGCTTGGGAGAGGACGAGCATATCCTCTTGAGCTATAAGATTATCTCCAAGAAGCGTAGCTACTATTCGGCTAGCCGTGGGATAGCTTTGGGGGGAGGCGACAATAAGTATATTGGTATACTCTCGTATCGCCGAAGAGATCTTTAGAATAAGATTTTTATCTTTGTCGCCAAGATATTCGACGGCGTCGATAGTATTGAGGGTTTTGAGGCACTCTCGTTTGACATATTCCACAAAAGCCTCATTGATACAAAATTCTCGACCAATGAAGATAAGAATGTTTCGCATACTTTTTTCCTTTATAATAGAGATCGTGATAAGCTTCAGAAGCTTTTAACCACTTTTTCAATAAAATGGATCCCAAAAATTGTATGTAAAGAGGGATGGATGGATTATAAACAGACGCTACTTTTGCCAAAAACAACCTTTCCCATGAGGGGAAATCTTCCCCAAAACGAACCCAAACGTTTTACTCGATGGTTCGAGTCCAATGTCTATGAAAAGATGAAAAAAAATCGAGAGGGACGACCTCTTTTTACCTTACATGACGGCCCCCCGTACGCCAACGGTCATATCCATATCGGCCACGCCCTCAACAAAATCCTCAAAGACATTATCGTCAAATTCAATTATTTTGAAAATCGAGCGGTACGTTTCACGCCTGGATGGGACTGCCATGGCCTGCCGATCGAGCAGCAGGTGGAAAAAAAGCTTGGCACCGCCAAAAAAGAGCAGCTTCCAAAAACCAAGATCCGGCAGCTTTGCCGAGAACACGCCGCCAAATTCGTTGATATCCAAAAAGAGGAGTTCAAAAGCCTCGGCGTCATCGCCGATTGGGAGAAACCTTACCTCACGATGGATTTCGCCTTCGAGGCCGATATCTACCGAGCCCTTTGCGAGATAGCTAAAGAGGGGCTTTTGGTAGAGCGCAGCAAGCCGGTATATTGGAGCTGGGCGGCCAAGACCGCACTGGCCGAAGCGGAGGTGGAGTACGAAGATAAGGTATCGCCCTCTATCTACGTAGCTTTTCCTTTGGCCAAAGATGCCAAGCAAAAGTTTGCCGAGGCTAGTATCGTCATCTGGACTACCACCCCATGGACGCTACCGGCCAACACCGGGATCGCCCTAAATCCAGATATCGACTATCTGCTCACAAGTGACGGCTATATCGTGGCCAAGGATCTGTATGAGGAGCTCAAAAAAAAGGATATAGTTCAAGGAGATATCAAACGCACCATCGATCCAAAAGAGCTGGAAAACCTGCACGCTCTCAATCCCCTCAACAATCGTCCAAGCCGCATAGTCCTAGGCTCTCACGTCACTACCGAAAGCGGTACGGGAGCCGTACACACCGCACCAGGACATGGGGAGGATGACTATAGAGTGGGGCTAGAGTATAATCTAGATGTTTTGATGCCAGTGGATGACAGCGGGCGCTATGACGAGACGATTGTGCGAGAGGGGCTGTTGCCCCAAGAGTTTGTGGGGATGAATGTCTTTGAGGCCAATGATAAAATCTGTGCGCTTTTGGGTGATGCGCTGCTCAAAAAAGAGGATATCAAGCACTCCTATCCCCACTGCTGGCGAACACACAAGCCTATCATCTTTCGAGCCACCAAGCAGTGGTTTATCGCTGTGGACAAGGCGCCAAAAGATTTGCAAAAGACTCTGCGCCAGATCGCTTTGGAGGAGGTGGAAAAGACCACCTTTTATCCCGAGTGGGGACGCAACAGACTGCGCAGTATGATCGAAAACCGGCCCGATTGGTGTATCAGCCGCCAAAGAGACTGGGGCGTGCCCATCGCCTTTTTTAGAAACAAAAAAACGGGCGAGGTGATACTGGAAGAAAAGATACTCAACTACGTGGCGATGATTTTTGAGCAAATGGGAAGCGATGCGTGGTATAGCCTGAGTGTGGAGGAGCTTTTGTATCCTGGAAGCGGATATGATCCAAAAGATCTCGAAAAGGTGATGGATATCCTCGATGTCTGGTTCGATAGTGGCTCTACTTGGTATGCTGTGCTCAAATCTCGTCGCTACGATGCTGGCAACTACCCAGCAGACCTCTATCTAGAAGGGAGTGATCAGCACAGAGGATGGTTCCAAAGCTCACTGCTGGTCAGTAGTGCCATCGAAAAAAAAGCCCCCTTCAAAGCGATCCTCACCCACGGCTTTACGGTGGATGAAAAGGGTGAGAAGATGAGCAAATCTAAGGGCAACGTGGTAGCGCCCATGGATGTGGCCAAGAAGTATGGAGTGGAGATTTTGCGTCTTTGGGTAGCGATGAGCGACTATCAAAGCGATTTAAAGATCAGCGACAATATCCTCAAACAGACCGCCGAGCAGTATAGAAAGCTTCGCAACACCTTTCGCTTCATGCTGGCTAATATCAATGATCTGGAGGCGATAGTCGAAGAGTTTGGTGTGCTCGATCGCTGGATTTTGGCCAAAGCGGCAAAAGTCTTTGGGGAGGTGGAGCGTAGTTTTGCCTCTTATGAATTTTCCAAAGGTTTCGCTGCGCTCAACCATTTCATCGTCAACGAATTTAGCGGCATCTATCTTGATGTCTGTAAAGATAGACTCTACTGCGACGCAAAGAATGACCCCCACAGACGTGCCAGCCAAAGCGCCATGGCGCTCATCGCCAAAGCGATGCTAGGACTCATCGCTCCGGTGCTTACTTACACGGCAGATGAGATCGTGGAGCATGCCCCCAAAGTGCTCAAAAATGGCAAAGAGAGTATCTTCGATTTTGCCATAGAGCATCTGCCCTCTATCCAAAGCGAGCTGGACGAGGAGTATATGCTAGAG